>CALPKO020000041.1 GCA_943324165.2 Bdellovibrio sp. ZAP7
AAAGACCCACATCATTATTCTTGGTGGAGTTATAGAGCTGGAGCGAGAGCAAATAACAAAGGTTGGAGAATCGATTATATTTTGGTTGCTAAGGCTATCGAAAATCGATTGAAAAGAGCAACAATTTTACCAGAGGCCAAACATTCTGACCATTGCCCTGTTTTGGCGGAAATTCAATAATTTAAAAACAATTTATAAAATAAAACTTATCAAAATGATTAAAAAAATCGCAATTTTCTTCGTGTTATCAGCAATTATGACTGGTTGTGTTTCTAAAAAAGTATTCAATGATTTAGAAAATAAATATGCTGATCTGAAAAAGGAAGTCCGAAAAGTGTCTGATGAAAACGAAGAGTTAATGAAAGCAAAAAACACTTTGGAACTCGATAAATCCAATTTACAAAAGGAGTATGACCAACTAAAAGCCGAAAGAGATAAATTACAAGCCGATTATACGGCTGTAAATAATAATCTAAAAACATTGCAATCTTCTTATAATGCTTTAGAAAAAAATAGCGACGAAGCTTTACAAAGCAACATGAATAAAAACAGAGAATTGTTAGCCAAACTCGAAGCAAAAGAAAAAGCATTAGCTGCTGAACAAGGCAGATTGAACAAATTGAAAGCTGATTTTGAAGAGCGCTCAAAGCGTGTGGCAGAATTAGAGGCCATGATGTCGTCTAAAGAAAATGCCATGAAAAAGTTGAAAGAAACACTCTCAAAAGCATTGAATGGATTTGAAGGAAAAGGATTGACCGTGCAACAAAAAGACGGAAAAGTTTATGTTTCAATGGAAAACAAATTGTTGTTCAACTCTGGAAGTTATGCAGTGAGTCTAGAGGGAAAAAAAGCAGTAGTTGAAGTTGGGAAAGTTTTGGCCGTAAATCCAGAAATTTCTGTTTTGATTGAAGGCCACACAGACAACGACAAATTTACAGGAACCGTTGGCGGTGTAGAAAACAATTGGGATTTATCAACAAAAAGAGCTACCGCAATTGTAAACATCTTCGGTGAAAATAAAAGCATCAACAAACAAAATTTAACAGCAGCTGGACGTGGAGAATTTGCGCCATTAATGAGTAACGAAACAACAGAAGGAAAAGCAAAAAACCGAAGAATCGAAATTATCTTGACACCGAAATTAGATGAGATTTCTAAAATGTTGAACGAGATTGATTAAGTTTTTGATTTTATCACAAAAAAAGGATTTGCTTCAAAAGCAAATCCTTTTTTTTGGTTTTAATATGAAATATTATTGCTACAAATCAAATTTGATTCCTTGTGCCAAAGGCAAACTTGTTGTATAATTAATGGTGTTCGTTTGTCTTCTCATATAGATTTTCCAAGCGTCAGAACCAGATTCTCTTCCGCCACCAGTTTCTTTTTCGCCACCAAAAGCACCACCAATTTCAGCTCCAGAAGTACCAATGTTTACGTTGGCAATGCCGCAATCTGAACCTGTAACAGATAGGAACCTTTCAGCTTCGCGCAAATTGTTGGTCATGATTGCCGAAGATAATCCTTGTGCAACGCCATTTTGAACTTCAATTGCATTTTCTACTTCACCACTGTATTTCAATAAATACAAAACAGGTGCGAAGGTTTCGTGTTGAACAATTTCGAAATTGTTTTTCGCTTCTGCGATGGCTGGTTTTACGTAGCAACCACTTTCGTAACCGCTTCCAGAAAGTACGCCACCTTCCACTAATATTTTTCCACCTTCAACTACTACTTTTTCGAGTGCTTTGTTATACATTTCCACAGCATGAACGTCAATTAATGGTCCAACGTGGTTGTTTTGGTCTAAAGGATTTCCGATTTTAAGTTGGCCATAAGCCGAAACAATCGCATCTTTTACTTTATCGTAAATGCTTTCGTGAATAATCAATCTTCTAGTCGAAGTACAACGTTGTCCCGCCGTTCCAACTGCTCCAAAAACTGCCCCGATAACCGTCATTTTTATATCTGCATCTGGCGTAACTATAATAGCATTGTTTCCTCCTAATTCTAACAATGATTTTCCTAAACGTGCCGCAACAGCTTGCGCTACAATTTTTCCCATTCTGGTTGAACCCGTAGCAGAAACTAAAGGAATGCGTTTGTCATTGGTCATTAATTCACCAATTTTGTAATCGCCATTGATTAGGCAAGAAATTCCTTCTGGAAGATTATTTTCTTTGATGACTTCTGCAATAATATTTTGACAAGCAATGCCACAAAGCGGTGTTTTTTCTGATGGTTTCCAGATGCAAACATCGCCACAAATCCAAGCTAACGCTGTGTTCCAAGCCCAAACCGCTACAGGAAAATTAAAGGCAGAAATAATTCCAACAATTCCCATCGGGTGATATTGTTCGTACATTCTGTGTCCTGGTCGTTCCGAGTGCATCGTTAATCCGTGGAGTTGGCGTGAAAGTCCAACTGCAAAATCACAGATGTCAATCATTTCTTGTACTTCTCCGTAACCTTCTTGCAAAGATTTTCCCATTTCATAAGAAACTAATTTTCCTAAAGCGTCTTTGTTTTGGCGCAATTTTTCTCCAAATTGTCTTACTATTTCTCCGCGTTGTGGCGCTGGCATCACGCGGAACGTCTTGAAAGCATCTGTTGCAGCGGCCATTGCTTTTTGATAATCCGCTTCTGAAGAAGTTTTTACAGTTGCAATTAATGCTCCGTCAACTGGCGAAAAACTTTCAAGTATTTCTCCGTTAGAAAAATGATTTTGTCCTGTTGAAGTTCCTTCGTTAATGGATTTAATTCCCAACTTTTTTAATGCTTCGGTCATGCCGAATTGTTGTGCTATTGATGACATTTTATATTTTTTAAATGTGTTTTTTAAATTTTTGGTAAAAATAGTAGTTTATTTTGAATTTTCGGCAACTAGCCCAGATAGAAATGAAAGCATTGCGAAAAGAAACACTAATTTTTCTTAGCAAAAAAGAGCGACCATCGAAGCTCCTTTTTTGGTTTAGAAAAATGGTGTTTCTTGAGTAATCTTGGAATGAATAGCTGGATTGGCTTCTAAAAAAAACTAAGATTCATAAGCATTTTTTTCCTCCACAAATCGAGGATCGGTTTCCATAACTGTTGCGCAGTTTTCGCAAGTGCGGAGTTTTATAGAATTGTAAAAATGTTTGAAATGCGGTAAAAAGTCTTTTTCGATGTCGTTCAACTCAAAATAAACTTCATGAATTTTGTGGTTGCAATTGTCGCAAAACCAAAGTAAACCATCGGTAAATCCTTTTCCAGCACGTTTTCTTTCAATGACCAAGCCGATAGAATTTTCTGATCGAACAGGAGAATGCGGTGTTTTGGCAGGATGAAGGTACATATCGCCTGCGGTCATTTCCATTTCTTTGCGTGCTCCATTTTCTTGAATTACCACTTTGATGGTGCCTTCAAGTTGATAGAAAAGTTCTTCGGTTTCGTTGTAATGATAGTCTTTTCGTGCATTTGGACCCGCCACAATCATCACAATATAATCGCCAGAATCAACATAAATATTCTTGTTTCCAACAGGTGGTTTGAGTAAATATCGGTTTTCGTTGATCCAATTGTTGAGGTTAAAGGGTTTTTGGATTGGCATGTTGAAAAGGTTATAAGTTGATGAGTTTATAGTTTATAGTTTAGCACTTTTAAAATCAAAAATTAATATTAATTGGATTAAAAATTTGTGGCGTTTGTTTAGGGTCTTTATCATAAACAGTAATTTTTCCTTTGACAAAAATGGTTTTGTTTTTAAGGTCTTGCAATCTCAAATTTAATGTTTTTAGGTATTCGTTTGTAATAACTACGGTAAACGGACAATCTGGATATTGTTTATCAAGATTTATAAAATTGATTATTTTTCCTTCAGGTGCAATTTTATAACTTACTACTTTTCCTGTTACCACGATTACTTTATTCATGTAGTCTTGTACTTTTGAAGTCGGAATAGTGTCTTGGGAAAAAAGTTTCGCTGATATTAAAAAGAAAAACAAAATTAGTCGCATAGCATTTTTATTTTTACAAATGTACAACAAAAGAAAAAAGGTTAATTTCCGGATTTAGAAATTAACCTTTTAAGTTTTTTATTTTACTTCTTTTATCAAATAAATATAGACGGGAAAGTGGTCGCTATATCCGATTTCGTTGGCAGAATGCCGCAGCGGATAACCTTTGTATTGTCCATCGGTTTGGATCATAAAAGGTTTATTATAAACTCCCGCTTTCCAATACCTAAAAGAAGAATAATCGTCTTTTATCATTGGTTCTGAAACCATAATTTGATCGAAAATATCACCAGCATCTCTATAAAACAAAGAAGCATTTCCTTCTTTGGCCATTTGTTCAAAAGGATTATAGATGCCAAATTTTTGAACTTCAGATTTTTTGAGTTTAGCGCCAATACCTTCTTTTACGCTTTTGTTATATGTTCCGTCGTTCAAATCGCCCATGTTAATGATTTTTGCATTCGGATTGATTTTAAAAAGGGAATCTATGATTTTTCTGTCTAAACGACCAGCAGCTTCTCTAAAAGGGCTGCTTTTTTTCTCTCCTCCAGAACGAGACGGCCAGTGGTTCACCATAAGATTAACTTCTTCACCATCTAAAAGGCCTGTTACTAAAAGAACATCTCTTGTGTAAACTCGGTCGTCGATAGCAACTTCGATTTTGTCGTCGGTAACTTCTTCTTTTTCTTCTTTTGCCTTTTTATCGGCATTTTTTACTTGATTTCTGTAAACAAGCAAAGGAATATTGATATAACTTGTAGGTTTAAAGTGTTTTTTTCTATACAAAAGCGCCACATCAATTCCTCTTTTGTCTGGAGAATCGAAGTGAACAATTCCATAATCTAAATTGATTAAATTAGGTGTTTTGATTAGATCTTCTAATACGCCCCGGTTTTCAATTTCTGAACCTCCAATAAATGTCGGCGCTTCTTTTTGTTTATCGTTTGTTCCGATTTGCATCAAAACTTTAGAAAGGTTAACTAGTTTTTGCTTGTATTTTTTCGAAGTCCAATTTTGCGCACCAGTAGGAAGCCATTCTTCATCAAAATTTGGGTTGTTGATGGTGTCGAACAGATTTTCAAAATTATAAAATGCAACCGTATGCACAATATACTTTTTTTGTTGCGCATTGCTTGAAATAATTGAAAATAAAACAACAAAAAGGAGTAAAATTTTTCTAATTCTCATAAAATTGATTATTAAATTATAGTGAAGTTTGTTAGAAACTTGCGGGCAAAAGTAATTAATATTAATTTAATAGGTACATTTGCACCCGTTAAGAAATAATTATTCTTATCAAAATGAATTAATTTTAATTTTATTTATGAAAAAACTTGTAATTAGTATTTTATTTGTGATGCAAGTGTGTTTTGTTTTTGCACAACAGAGACCAAGTATTGTTGGAAAAGTTGTGGATTCGAAAACACAAAAACCATTACAAAGTGTTGTTGCAACCATTCAAAACACTAACATTACTGCGCTAACCGATGCGCAAGGAATGTTTGTGTTAGAAAATATAGTGGTTGGAAATCAACTATTGAAAATCAGCAGTGTTGGTTATGCCCAACAATTACTTGCTGTTGAAGTGGTTGAAGGAAAAAAATTAGATTTAGGCGTTGTTATTCTCGAAGAAGACCAGACAGAAGAACAACAATTAAGCTTAATAACCATTACTGAAAATGATTTAGGAGACGACAACAGTGGTTCCGAAAGCACATCAGGATTGCTGCAAGCGAGCAGAGATGCTTTTCAACAAGCGGCAGCTTTCAATTGGGGTCAAGCACGTTTTAGAGTGCGAGGGTTAGACAATGAATATGGTACCATTATGATTAATGGAATCACCATGAACAAAATTGTAGATGGAAGACCACAATTTGGCAACTGGGGTGGATTAAATGACGCTACTCGTAACCAAGAATTTACGATGGGATCAGCTCCATCAGATTATACTTTTGGTGGAATCTTAGGAACGCAAGAAATCAACACAAGAGCATCGTCTTACCGACCTGGCACAAGAATTTCATTTTCTAGCACAAACACTAACTACAGCTTTAGAATGATGGGAACAATTGTTTCTAAAATGGATAAAGACGGTTGGGCTTATGTGGTTTCTGCAGGAAGAAGATGGGCGCAAGAAGGTTATTTCGAAGGAACTGATTATGCGGCTAATTCATTTTTTGCAAGTGTTGAAAAGAAAATTAACGAAAACCATTCCTTGAACTTTACAGCGATGTACGCTCAAAACCGTAGAGGAAAAAATTCTCCAAACACAAATGAAGTTACAAGTTTGTTAGGAGAAAAATACAACTCTTATTGGGGTTATCAAGATGGCAGAAAAAGAAATTCAAGATATAGAGATTTACAAGAGCCAATGTTTACATTAAGTCATTATTGGAAGATAAATGATAAAACAAAATTAAATACAAATGTTGCTTATCAGTTTGGTTCAATTGGAAATAGCAGAATTGACTTTCAAAATGCAACTAATCCAGATCCAACTTATTACAGAAACTTACCAAGTTATTTTACTTCATTAAACGAGACGGATCAATCTACGGGTTTGATACCAGATTCAGCTTATTTACCAGGTGGTTTAGGCGGGATTTTATTACCAAACAACGTGCTTGCAGCTCAAGCAAAAATCGATTTTTTAGCTAGTCCACAAGTGGATTGGAATTCATTTTATAGAGCAAACTCAACTCAAGTTCCAGGAACAAGCGTTAGGGTTCCAGATAGAAGTAAGTATGTTTTGTATGAAGACAGAACAGATGATAAGCTTTGGGTTGCCAATTCAATATTGAGTTCTCAATTGGCAGACAATGTTGTGATGAATGCTGGTGCAACTTACAGAAGGTTAGACTCCCATAATTTTAAAAATTTATTAGATTTATTAGGAGGAAGTTTCTATAATGACTTTAATGTATTTGGAATTACTTCATCACAAAAACAATCAGATTTAAACAATCCTTTTAGAACTGTAACAGCAGGTGACGAATATGGATATAACTATAATTTGAAGGCAAACACCATTGATGTTTTTACTCAATTTAAATTTACCTACAAAAAAATCGATTTTTATCTTGGTCAGAGCTTTTCAAGAGCGGAATACCAAAGAGAAGGTTTATATAAAAATGGTTATTATCCTTCAAACTCTTTTGGAAAGGGCGAAAAAATTAATTTTGATAATTTTGGATTCAAAGGAGGTTTAACTTATAAACTTTCAGGAAGACAATTCTTTAATTTCAATAGTGTCTACATGACAAAAGCACCGTCAATGAGAAATACTTTTCCCAATGTAAGGTTAAACAATAACACTACAATAGGACTTTCTAGTGAAACTGTAGCAAGTGGAGATGCTAGTTATATCATAAGAATGCCAAAATTGAAGGCAAGATTAACCGCTTTTTTCTCTAAAATCGCTAATGCTACCGAAACTTCTTTCTTTTTTGCAGATGGTGTTGGTGTTGATGACGGAAACCCAGATACAACAGATGCTTCAAGTAGTTTTTTAGCAGAAACAATTACTGGTTTAGACAAGAAAAATATAGGACTTGAATTTGGTTTAGAATATCAAATAACATCCACTATTAAAGCTACTTTAACTGGTGCTTATGGAGAATACACTTTCGATAACAATCCAAATGTAAGAATTAATATTGACGCTTTGGCTTCTGCTGTTAGAACGAATCCTACAATCAACTATGGAGAATCTAAACTTAAAGGTTTAAGACAGCCGGGTTCGCCGCAACAAGCAGCATCTTTTGGATTAGAATATAGAGATCCTAAATTTTGGTGGATTGGCGCAAACATTAACTATTTAGGAAATAATTTTATAGATGTTGCTCCAATTTTGAGAACAGACAGTTTTATTAGAGATAATAACAACTTAACGAACTCTAACAATCCTTTTCCAGAAGTAACTTTGTCGAGAACAAGAGAATTATTAAAGCAACAGAAATTTGCTGATTTTAATTTACTAAATTTGACAGGCGGGAAATCTTGGAGATACAAAGAAAAAACATTAGGATTTTTTGCTAGTGTAAATAACGTTTTAGACACAAGCTACAAAACTGGTGGTTACGAACAAGCGAGAAATGCAAATTATAGAGAACTTAATATAGATACTTCTAGCGGAACTCCTTCTTTTGCACCGAAATACTTTTATGGTTTCGGACGAACCTATTTTGTAAATTTATACCTCTCATTCTAAAAAATAAAATTAAATAATATGAAAACAAATATTTTAAAAACCGTTTTTGCAACAGCGCTAATAGCTGT
>CALPKO020000042.1 GCA_943324165.2 Bdellovibrio sp. ZAP7
AGTGATGCGTTTTTGCCAAGCTTTCATGACTGAATTATCAAAACACATTGGCGGAAACACAGACGTTCCTGCAGGAGACATTGGTTTGGGAGGAAGAGAAGTTGGCTACATGTTTGGTCAATACAAAAGATTAAGAAATGAATTTACAGGTGTTTTAACGGGCAAAGGAATTTCTTTTGGAGGTTCGTTAATTCGTCCTGAAGCAACTGGATATGGCGATGTGTATTTTGCACAAAGCATGTTGCAAACCAAAGGAGATAGTTTTACAGGTAAAACCGTGGTAGTTTCTGGTTCTGGAAATGTAGCACAATATGCCGCTGAAAAAGCCACTCAGTTGGGCGGAAAAGTAGTAACAATGTCCGATTCATCCGGATATATTTATGATGCAGAGGGAATAAATGCTGAAAAGTTAGCTTATGTCATGGAAATCAAAAACGAACTTCGTGGAAGAATTTCTGACTATTTAAAAAAATATCCCAACGCAAAATTTGTCGAAGGAAAACGACCATGGGAAGTGAAATGTGACGTCGCTTTGCCTTGCGCAACGCAAAATGAATTGAACGAAGAAGAAGCTAACACTTTAGTTGCCAATGGCTGTGTTTGTGTTGCTGAAGGAGCAAATATGCCTTCAACTCCGGAAGCAGTAATGGTTTTTCAAAAAGCTAAAATTTTATTCGCACCCGGAAAAGCATCAAATGCTGGTGGTGTTGCCACTTCTGGTTTAGAAATGTCACAAAACTCATTGCGTTTAAGTTGGACATCTGAAGAAGTAGATGAACGTTTAAAAAGAATTATGCTTGATATTCATGCCTCATGTGTGAAATATGGTTCTGATGCAAACGGCTATGTTGACTATGTAAAAGGAGCAAATATCGCTGGTTTTGTAAAAGTTGCCGATGCTATGTTGGCACAAGGAGTCGTATAAAAATCAAGTTTAGCAAATTAAAAAAACCTTCAAAAAGAATAATCTTATTGAAGGTTTTGATTTTTAGAACTGTTTTAATGTTATTCCTTAACAAATCTCTTAACAGTAGTTCCTTTATCTGTTGCTATTTGTAATAAATAAGTTCCGGAAGAAATGTTTGTAGTAGAGATTGTGTTATTGCTTATTTTACCTATTGCAACTTCTTGCCCAAGGATATTCATGATTTTAAATGCCGCATTGTTTTCTGCACCTGTAATATTTAAAAAATCACCTTTCAATGGGTTAGGATACAATACAATTGCATTGTTTTCATTGGCTGCTAATGTTCCTTTAGCAACTGCAACAATATTTAATGTGTAATCTTCTACTTGTCCGAAAGAAAATGCTTCACATGACGTTGGCGTTCCGTTGTATTTCATTGAAACTCTCATTCTTGTTGCTCCAAGTTTTGCTGTTGCTGGAATCGTAAAACTACCTGTCGCAGGGGTAACTGTTGATTTTGCTTTTGTAAAAACAGTTTCTCCACTATCCAAAAAATCACCATCTTGATTATAATCAACAAAAACGGCATAACCTTCTGAGAAAGCAGTGGTCGTCCATTTTGGTGTGATTGTAATAGTATATGCTGTTCCACGAACAGTATTGGTAGATAATGCAGTAAAATTTTCGTAACCTGCAGTTCCTGTAGAGGTATTATTTATTGTGCCTAAAACGACTTTTCCAATCTTTTCGTCTGCCGTACTGTTTCCTTGTGACGCACAATAAGTTACTGCAACAACTGCTAGAGTTGTTACATTGACTGTGTTACTTGCTATTGATACATTTCCAGCAGCATCTTTAGCTTTAACCGTAAAAGCGTAAGCAGTAGAAGCTAGTAATCCGGTAACCGCATAAGTTGTTGTTGCAACAGTTGCTAATAGTGTTGCTCCTCTGTAAACTTCATATCCAGTAACACCAACATTATCTGTAGCACCAGACCAACTTAAATTTGTCGCAGTTTGTGTAGTCCCAGAAGCAGACAAAGTAGGAGCAGTTGGAACTGTAGTATCTGCCACAGGAGCTAAAGTAGTAACACTAACAACATTGCTATCTAATGAAACATTTCCAGCTGCATCTTTGGCACGTACTTTAAAAGTATAGGCAGTCGAAGCTGTTAAAGAACTAACAGTATATGTTGCTGCAGTTGTTGAACCTAACAACGTAGTTCCTCGATATACGTCATATCCAGTAACCGCCACATTATCGGTCGCGCCAGACCATGATAAAACAGTCGAAGTTTGCGTTGTTCCTGAAGCAACTAACGTTGGAGCAGTTGGAGCGATAGCATCTGTTGAACCAGTTGTAATTGTAAAGTTCACATTTGAAATATCAAAAAAGATATGCCCGGTACCTCTCACCATTATTCTGTTCGTAGTTCCTGGCGTATTAGGAATTGTAACGCTTTGTGTTCCGTCATTTGGAGTTGCTGCTAAAAGCACCGTTGGATAAGTGTTTCCGCCATCTGTAGACAAAAGAATATCTACGTTTGCAGCATTTACACCATTTGCAGTTGTACCTGCCACAGCCCAAGTTACCGTTTGTGTACTTCCACCAACATAAGAAACTGCTGTATTTGGGGCACTTACTGTAAAAGGCCCTGCTGTTGCATTTACGGTAACAATCATGTCGTCGCTATTGTTGGCGGGTCCGCCAACACGATTGTCTCTAACAGTAAATCTAAAGTTTAAAGTTCGTGCTACGTTTGGAAGTGCTTCCCAAGTCCAAGTAGTTAAGCCAGCTTGCGTAGTTGCTAATCTCGGAAAATAGCGGTCTCCGTTGTTTTGTGGTGTAAACGATCTAAATGCAGGACCTGTAGTAGCGGTTACTTTTGGATTGGTTGTAGTAGCCGTTCCTTTGTCCATTTGCTCCCATTGATAAGTCAAAACATCGCCGTTTGCGTCAGTCCCTGTACCAGACAATTTGAATGCTGTTCCTTTAGGAATTGTATAATCTAAACCTGCGTTAGCTGTTGGTATCGCGTTAGCGGTAATAGTTGAAGTTTGACATGTGGTCGTTTTAATATAATTTGTAATTTGTTGAATCGAAACAGCATGAAAAAATGGATCACTATTCGCTTGAACATCGGTAGCACCCGTAATTCCTGCATATCCCATAATTGTTGAACCACTTCCTGGCTCTACTTGCGCAATCGTACCTTCATTACTAAATGTAAAAGTGTGGTTTCCACCAAATTGATGACCCAATTCATGGGCTACATAATCAATATCAAAAGTGTCACCAGATGGAATTCCGTTACTTGGCGAAGTATATCCACTTCCTTTTCCTAATGGAACAGAAGCCGTTGGGTTTTTACAAACACATCCAATGCAACCGGCATTTCCGCCACCTCCAGATGCGCCAAACAAATGACCAACGTCGTAATTTGCGCTTCCGATGGTATTGGTTAAAGTTGTTTGTAGTTCTTGGTTCCAAGCGCCACCCGAACCAGCTGTTGCTGCAGAATAAGGATCTGTTGTTGCATTTGTATAAATTACCAAATCATTGTTTGCAATTAAATTCATACGAATACCAAAATCATTTTCAAAAACACCGTTTACTCTTGTCATGGTATTGTTGATTGCAGCAAGCGCCAACGCTTTTGTGCCTCCGAAATAAGCAGTATATTCGCCTGTTACTGACATTGCTAAACGGTAATTTCTTAAATTCCCATCATCTGCATTTGGGCGTAATAAAGCAGCATCACCAACAACATCTTCTTGAATATTTTGAATTAGTCTGCACTCAAATTTAGTTAAATTAGCTTGCTTATCTGCTTTTTTATAAACTGCATAGGTAGTTAAATCAGTAGTATACGGTTCAATAAACGTAGCCGACATATCGCCATAAATGGTCATCGTTTGCAATCCTAATGGCGAAATACTTAAATAAATCTTTGCGGTTGGATTTTCTATTCCCTGACCTATATATGATTTAATGTTTGGATATCTCAGTGCCAAAGCAGGATCCATATTAGAGGATTCCTGAATTTTAAACTGTTCTAAAACACCGTCAGCATTTGGAAAAGAAACAATTACGCTACTTCTTCTAGAAAGCACATTTCTTTGTGGCGCATTAATTAATGAATTTTTTAAATTGTTTAAATTCAGTTCAAACAATCTTGGGCTTGACAGTTGTAATTTATTGGCTAAAACTATGTCGTTCGTTTTTTTTGTTGTTGTTTTCCACAAATTGGTCTGGGCAAACGCAATACTCGAAAAAGTGATTAACACAACCGAAAGTAGGTTTTTTTTCATAAGGTATATGGTTAGGTTTTTTTTAAATAGATAATGCTTTCAAATGTAAGATAAATTTCGACTCAGGGTACATTTTTATGACAAATTTCATAAATAATGTAGTATCGTTTAAAATGTAGTCATTTTCTTTATAATATCTGCAAATTTTAATCAATATCTTTTCTAAATCAATATTACGACCTTCTGCTTTTATTTATATTGCCAAAAGCCTTATTTTTATCAAAATTTTCAAAATGAATTTGAGTTATTGGGAACGAAAAACTTGGTTTACCAACGTTGATTATACCATTGTTGGCAGTGGAATTGTAGGATTGCACGCAGCTTTGAGGTTGCGGCAACATTTTCCTGAAAGTAAGATTTTGGTTTTAGAAAAAGGGATGCTTCCTGAAGGCGCAAGCACAAAGAATGCTGGTTTTGCTTGTTTCGGAAGTGTGTCAGAAATTTTGGATGACTTAAAAAATCAAACAGAAGAAGAAGTTTTTAAGTTGATTCAAAAACGTTGGCAAGGATTGTGTTTGCTGCGAAAAACCTTAGGCGACGAAGCAATTGATTTTCAAAATCATGGTGGTTATGAAGTTTTTTTAAAAGACGATGAAGCTACCTTTGCGGAATGTTTGCAACAAATGCCGCTAATCAATTCTCTTTTAGAACCGTTATTTAATGACAGTGTTTACGCAGAAGTAAGTAATCAATTCGGATTTCAAAACATCAAAAAAAACTTGATTTTCAATAAATTTGAAGCACAAATCGACACAGGAAAAATGATGCAATCGCTCTTGAAAAAAGCAATATCTAATAATATTTTGATTCTGAATAACCACATAGTTGTTCAGCACGAAGAAAACAAGGAAAGCGTTGAAGTATTCTTGGAAGATTTTAGTTTCGCCACAAAAAAATTACTTTTTGCCACCAATGGATTTGCCGCACAATTAACCAATAAAAGAGTAAAGCCAGCAAGGGCACAAGTTTTAATTACCAAACCAATCCAAAATTTGGCTATAAAAGGCACTTTTCATCTTGACAAAGGATATTATTATTTTAGGAACATCGATAATAGAATTTTGATTGGTGGCGGTAGAAACCTGGATTTCGAAGGCGAAACCACCACTGCTTTGGGCCAAACAGAAATGATTCAAAACAGACTAGAAAGTTTATTAAAAGAAGTAATTTTGCCCAACGTACCTTTTGAAATCGACGCTCGTTGGAGTGGGATTATGGGAATGGGATCAAGCAAAAACCCGATTGTAGAACAATTGTCAGAACGTGTTTATTGCGGTGTTAGATTAGGCGGAATGGGCGTTGCAATCGGAAGTTTAGTAGGAACAGAATTAGCAGATTTAGTACATGGCAACAGTTAAAAAACAAAACAAAAAACAAAAACCAATGCAAAAAAAAAGCACCTTAAAAAGCAAAATATTCCGGTTTTTATTTAAATGTATGCTTTGGTTTTTCGGAGTTTCTCTTTTTTTGGTGATTGCATTCAAGTGGCTTCCGGTGCCGTTTACGCCGCTGATGTTAATCAGGAATATCGAAAACAAAATCGATAAAAAAGAAGTAAAATGCGAACATGACTGGGTGCCGATTGAGGATATTTCTATCAATATGCAAAAAGCGGTAATTGCTAGTGAAGATGGCACTTTTTTAAACCACAACGGTTTTGATTTAAAAGCATTGCAATTGGCCTATAAAAACAATGCCAAAGGAAAAAAACTAAAAGGTGGAAGCACTATTTCTCAACAAACTGCAAAAAATGTATTTCTTTGGCAAGGGAGAAGTTATTTCCGAAAAGGTTTAGAAGCCTATTTTACAGTTTTGATAGAACTTTGTTGGGGAAAAGAACGCATTATGGAAGTTTACCTCAACTCTATAGAAATGGGCGACGGTGTTTATGGCGTAGAAGCAGCTTCGCAATTTTGGTATAAAAAAACCGCCCAACAATTGACCAAAAGAGATGCTGCAGGAATTGCCGCCATCCTTCCAAATCCAAGAAAATTTAAAGCGAGTAATTCTTCTTCATTTATTGAAAGGAGAAAAAGTAGAATTATAAAAAGAATGAAGTACTTGAATAAATTGGAATATTAAACAATGATTAAACAACCTTTTTTATTGCTCATCTTGGCAACAACGTTCGTTTTTTCTCAAAAAAAACCTGGCGAAATCGGACTTGTTTTAGAAAATGATTTATACACTTCTTCTGTAAACGATCAATATTACACCAATGGGTTTGAATTGTTTTATCGTTTTTTAAACATAAATAATAATCCTAAAATCAATAAAAAAATTACTGAATTCAAACTGGGCCAATACATTTATAATCCCCAAACCACTAATGCAGACGACTTTTTCTTAAATGATCGTCCGTTTGCAGGCTATCTACTTACTGGCGCTGGTATTTTTAAATATTATGGGAATGAAAATGTTTTAAAACTTAATTTTCAATTGGGTGTTGTGGGGCAAAATGCTTTTGGCAAAGAAACGCAAACGCTATTCCACAACACTTTTGGGTATAAGAAAGTGCGAGGATGGCAGTATCAAATACACAATGCGTTGTCGGTGCAAGGAAATATCTTTTACTCGAAAAATATAATTTCTGGGCAAAAAAGCAGCCATGCTGATTTAAACATTATTGCAGAAACCAAGTTCGGAACCACAAATACAGGCGCTACGTTGGGTGTTTTGTCAAGATTTAGTTTAAAAAAATTGCTTCCTATTTACAATTCTAATCTTTTTAATGCTGCTATAAATAAGGATAAAACGGTTTATAAAAGCGAAAGTGAATTCTATTTTTACATTAATCCATCCGTAAATTATCAACTTTATGACGCTACGATCCAGGGCAGTTTGTTTAATGATAATAGTCCAATTACGTTTCCGTTAATGCCTTTTAGGTTCAATGGCGAAGCAGGATTTAAATACCGAAAAAACAATTGGAACCTCTCTTACCTTTTTGTTTACCGCGGCAAAGAAGCCAAAAACATTGTGATAAAAGGCTATTTTTATGGCTCGATTGGGATTGGGTATTTGTTGTAAACTATATAATTGTCAATAGTTGTTATTGAGGTAATAGGCCTTTAAGCAAGCTCTTTATTCATTGCAGTTATAAACACAACCGAATAATATTAACGTAGTGCTATATTTTAAATTGTTTGCTTCGTTTTAGTTCTTTTGATTTTGCCAACTAGCAACTTGTATGAATTTTAAATTGCACTATTTTTAATTTGAAGCATATTTTTTAAAAAGGATAACGCTATTTAAAATTATTATTTGAATAGTTTTTCTACTTCATTAAAATCAATACCCATGTAGGTGCAAAATTCACCAAAAGTTAATAGCTGGTGCTTCTCTTTGTTGAGTTTTTTTCGTATTGCGTTGATGGTATTGCGGCTATGGCGTTCGCTTTTACCTGTGATTAGTTGGACATCTTTGGGATAAATGCACATTCTTTTCATTTTGGTGTTTTGTTATTTGTTGACTATACTAATTGTCGGTTATGGTTTTATGGCGCTATATTTTTCCTTATATACTCCCTTTATCTTCCCTTTATCTTCCCTTTATATACGCAGTATCTTCTTTTTGTTAATGGCTCTAGAAGTATTTATTTTTTATTAATTTCCCGCAGATTTAAAGGATTCTCGTGGATTGTTTTAATTTATATTATTTGTTCTTGTATTCAGAAGACATGCTATATTTTTTCAATATTCTTATCAAAAAACATTCCAAATCAGGTTTTTACAAGGTTCTCGATACATTTTTTGTTCCGATGCTCTGCACAAAAAACACTCGAACTGACGGTGCTTGCATGGTTCTCAATACATTTTTTTCCGATGCTCTGCACAAAAAACACTCGAACTGACGGTGCTTGCATGGTTCTAGATACATTTTTTGTTCCGATGCTCTGCACAAAAAACACTCGAACTGACGGTGCTTGCATGGTTCTCAATACATTTTTTTCCGATGCTCTGC
>CALPKO020000043.1 GCA_943324165.2 Bdellovibrio sp. ZAP7
GATAGGACAAGTGCAGATTTTAAATTTCCGTTTTACATTAAATTTTTAAAACAAAGAATGTATCCAAAAGCAGCAGGTTTTATTGCGCAAACCCAAAGAGCTTTTGATGCAAAGTCAAGTCAGTTCGGCCCAGAATTTCGTCAAGTTGTTATCCCCAATGCTATCAGGAATATCGAAAAGTTGAATTTTGAGCACGAGAAAATTATATTATATGCAGGCAGATTCTCATGGGAAAAAAATCCTAAAGCTTTAATCAGTGCTTTCGCTAAAATTGAAAACAAAGATGGTTGGAAATTAGTGATGGCTGGTGACGGACCACAGTGGAATGAAATGAAGCAAAATGCCAAAACATTCGGAATTGAAAATGACGTTTTTTTTTTAGGTGCTGTCCCACAACTAGACGAGTGGCTCAATAAAGCATCTATTTTTGTATTGCCATCTGTTTTAGAAGGTTTTCCAAATGCTTTAGCTGAAGCTATGATGGCAGGGATAGCGGTTGTTTGTTTTGATAGTATTGCTTATGAATCTTTAATTAATCCGGGCGAAGACGGGGAAGTTATTCCATTTGAAAACATTAATTTATTAACTGATAAAATGCAAGAATTAATACTTGATAAAAATGCAAGAATTCAGCTGGGAATGAAAGCAAGGAATAAAGCAACTAATTGGACAGTGCAAAATGTAATAAATCAATATATTAATTTTTTAGAGTTAAGAAATGACATATAAAATATACTTCAGTTTGCCGAACCTTAGGTATCCAATTCTATTTCATAAAGGTATCAATCGAGTTTATTTATTGTTTTTCAAACGTTTTTTTAGCAAATATCTTGAAAATGAAAACAATAATTTTCGGAAATTAGGAATTCATGGAGTTAATACTAAACAAAGAGACTTTGTTGTAGATGTTAGTTTAACCTCTTTTCCGGCTCGAATTGCAGAAATAAGTCATACAATAGAGACTATATTTTCTCAAACTGTAAAAGCAGATAGTATTACACTTTGGTTATCTTTAAAACAATTTCCAAATCAAGAGATTCCACACTCTCTTCAACTTCAAAAGAATCGTGGTTTAAACATAGAATTTGTTGAAGATGATCTTAGATCTCATAAAAAGTACTTTTATGCATTTAAAAAACAAAAAAACAATTTAGTTGTAACATTTGATGATGATGTATTTTATCCTAAAAACACTATTGAATCTTTGATAATTGCTCATAAAAAACATCCTCAAGATATAATTTGTAATAGAGGTCACAAAATAAATTTTAATAAAGAAATTGCGCTCGATTATAAGAATTGGAGTCATAATTATTTTAGTAAAAAACCTTCTAATTTAGCTGTTCCTACTGGCGTAGGAGGGGTTTTGTATCCACCATTTTCTTATCATCAAGATATTTTTGACATAGAAACTTTCAAAAGTATTTGCTTTTATGCGGACGATTTATGGCTTAAGATTCACACACTCAGAAAAGGAACTAAAGTGATGTGTTTAAGGACGTATTCTAGAGATTTTATCAACGTAGGGAAAAGTCAAAATTTTAAGTTAGTTCAACACAATGCACTTGAAGGCGGTAATGATGTGCAATTTCAAAATTTGTTAAATCACTATCAACTTTCTGCAAAAGATTTTCAAGATGAAATCTAAAAAACTCATTATCGGCATAACGGCGGAGGGTTCTGTTAATCTCCTTTTAGGGCAATTGGCTTTTTACAAGTCACAAGGCTATGAAACATTTTTATTAGCACCTTACAGTGAAAGATCAGCTGCATTTTGCAAGAATGAAGGTTGTGAGCACTTAATAATCGATATTGAAAGAGAAATATCTCCTTTAAAGGATTTGAAAACGCTACTCAAAATTTATACAATTTTTAAAAAAATCAAACCAGATATTATCAACCTCGGAACGCCTAAAGTTTCTCTTTTAGGAATGCTAGCCGCTTTCGCAGTGCGGGTTCCCAAACGCATTTATACTTGTCGTGGATTCAGATTTGAACATGAAAAGGGCAATAAAAGAAAAGTGCTAATTGCCATGGAGAAAATAACATCTTATTTTGCTCATAAAGTCATATGTATAAGTAATTCAGTAGAAGACTTAGGTATTAAACACCAAATATTCAAAAAAAATAAATCTATTGTTATAAATAAGGGAAGCAGTAACGGAGTAAACTTATCACTGTTTAATCCTAATGATTTAAATTTTCAAAATGTTAAAAATGAACTGCAACAAAAATATAATTTAGAAAACAAGTTGGTTTTTGGGTTTTTAGGACGTATTGTTGATAGAAAAGGAATTAATGAACTATATGAGGTTTTCTCTGAAATGTACTCAGTGAATGAAAACTATAGAATGTTTTTGGTAGGTCCATTTGAAATAAGTCAGATTGACGATAAGTCATTAATAGAGAAAATAGACAATCATCCTGGAATTATAAATTATGGTCGTGTAAAACAAGAAGATGTTCCAGGGTTTATTTTAACTATGGATATATTTGTTTTGCCAGCATGGTGGGAAGGATTTGGGAATGTTTTGGTTCAAGCTGCTGCGATGGGAATTCCAGTAATTTCTACAACTGGAACTGGCACAATCGATGCGGTTTCTGATGGTTTTAATGGGATTTTGATTCCTGTAAAAGATAAAATAAAGTTGAAGGAAGCAATGTCAAAACTTGCTGAAGACGAAAGATTGAGACAGCAATTTGGTAAAAACGGCTTGGTTTGGGCGAAAAATTTCGATAGAGAAATAATTTGGCAACAATTGGAGAAAATTTATCAATCTTAGTTCCATTTGTAAGTCTTTAATAATCCTAGATTTTAAAGATTTCTTATCTATAAATTATATTTACCTATTTGATAAATCAAAAATAACAAAGTAACTCTTGTTAAAACTATCAAAAAAAAATAAAAATTAACGATGATTAAAATAAAATAGTGTTAAGTTTGAATTGAACAATTTAAAATGTAAATTTGAAATCCGAAAAAAGAATGAATATGCAAAATAAATTTTTACAATTATTTAAAGAAACTTTAGATATTGAAGATAGAGAAATTAATATCTCTGATGAGTTTAGAAGTTATGATGAATGGGATTCCATCGGAAATCTTTCAATAATAGCTATGATTGATGACGAATATGATGTAGTAATTGAAAATAATGATTTTAAAAGCATTAAAACCATTCAAGGTTTGTGGGATGAAATTCAGAAAAGAAAATAATAAAATTGATGGAAAACCTATTTACCCTCAAGGGTAAAAAAATATTAGTTACTGGTGCTTCAAGCGGAATTGGTAAGTCCATCGCCGTAGAATCCTCTAGACAAGGAGCTCAGCTCGTAATTGTTGCGAGAAACGCAGAAAAATTAGATTTTACTAAAGAACTTTTAGACAAGAATAATGAAAATCATTTCGTTTATAGTTGCGATTTAACATCGACAGCATCATTAGATTTATTAGTAGAATCCTTGGAGCCATTAGATGGTTTAGTATTAAATGCAGGTTCAGTAAAGTTAGCACCCATTTCATTTATCAACGACGAGATGGTAGATCAATTATTTGAGATAAATGTAAAAAGCAGTATCAGGTTAGTGCAACGATTAGTAAAAGCAAAAAAAATTAATAAAGGAGCATCTATCGTGTTTATTTCATCAATATCAACTCAAAAAACTACGTTGGGAAATACAGTTTATAATTCCACAAAAGGTGCTGTAAATTCATTAGTAAAATCTTTGGCTTACGAAATGGCAAACAAGCAAATTAGAGCAAATGCAATTCTGCCTGGCTTTATTCCAACAGAAATTTTAAAAGAAAATGCGATTTCGGAAGAAGATTTAACAAAACACCAAAAAAATTACCCCCTTGGAAGATTTGGAACGCCAGAAGATGTTGCTTACTTAGCAATTTATTTACTTTCTAATCAATCCAATTGGATGACAGGATCTTTGATTAATTTAGATGGAGGTTATTCCCTAAAGTAGAATTAATCTTCAGTTAATAATTATCAACTAATCATTTATAATTTAAAAACAAATTTCATGAATCTAGTAATTATCGGTGCCGGAGGATTAGCAAGAGAAATTTATGATTTAGCAATCATTTGCAATGTTAATAATAGTGACTTCAAAATTAAAGGATTTCTAAGTGACGATCTTACAAATATAGAATCTTTAGGATATCCGAAAATATTATCTACGACACAAGATTATCAAATAGAAGATGGAGATGTTTTTTTCTGTGCAATCGGCAATGTTTTTCAAAGGAAAAAAATTGTAGAACGAATATTGGATAAAGGTGGAAAATTCATTAACTTGATACATCCTTCAGCTAATCTCTCTCCTAGTGTCAAATTAGGTATTGGCGTAGGCATAAAATCCTTTTGCGTAATTTCTAGTGATGTAAGCATTGGAGATTTTTCTTTTTTACAAAGCTCTGTTATAATGGGACACGATGCCAAAATAGAATCGTATTGTCAAATAAATTCCTTTGTTTTTTTTGCTGGTTATGCCAATGTGGGTCAATGTGTAACCATAAATGCTGGATCAAGATTGATTCAAAATGTAGTTATCGAAGACGATGCAGTAGTGGGAATGGGAAGTGTTGTATTAAGTAAAGTTAAAAAAGGAACTACAGTGTTTGGCGTTCCTGCTAGAAGATTGAGCACTTAAAATCAATTAGTCATGAGAAATTTTAATTATAATAGAGTTAAAATAGTTTCTATCGCAACTGTATTACCGGCTAATAATATTCAAGTTTATCCTCAAATAGATGTTGCTTTTGCTTTAGCGGAACAAACGACATCTGATTTAGGATTTCTAGCTGCTCAAGAAATAATTAAAAAGCTCAATATTGATAAAAAAGAAATAGGAGCATTGGTGTTTTTATCTAAGACACCCGATTACAGAGGGCCCGCCACTGCAATGGTTTTGCAAAATAGACTTGGAATTCCTCAAAACTGCATTGCTTATGATTCACCAACGGGCAACGGGGGTTTTGAAAATGCACTTAACATCGGAGCAGCATTATTGAATTCGATAGAGCAAAATTATATGCTTTTAGTATTTGGAGATACTGTTTCTAAACAATTAAACGATCAAGATTTTTTAGATTTAAATTTTCAAGACGGTGCGACTGCTGTTTTACTAGAAAAAAATGACAATTCTTCCGATATAAAATTAGCTTTTTTAACAAAAAGTAAGCATTGGAAATCTTTTATGGTTCCCTCAGGTGGTTTTAGAGAGAGTCAAAGGTTTTTTCATGATTTATATTCAAAAAGAGTTGAACAAAAAATAGAGCATCTGCATATTAATAATGGACTATTGGAAGAAGCACTGAAACCAGAATTCAAACAAT
The DNA here is from genome assembly GCA_943324165.2 of Bdellovibrio sp. ZAP7. GTDB lineage: Bacteria > Bacteroidota > Bacteroidia > Flavobacteriales > Flavobacteriaceae > Flavobacterium. The sequence goes on from CALPKO020000043.1 coordinate 5,348, forward strand.
TGCTCCAAAAAGTTAACGAATTTTCTAGCTTCCATACAGGTAAAAAAACATTAATTTTAGTTAATTTATTGTTGTCAACCATTGAAGAACAATTTAAATTCGAACTAATTCAATCAGGTTTTGAAATCAATAGTATTTTTTTACAAAGTGAAACAGGCCTACAGGCAATGTCAGCAACAACACCTTTAATGCTAGAAAACATTTTGAATAACCTTATTGAAAATGAAAATCACATTATTTCAATCTCATTGGGAGAGGGACTTTCAATAAATATTGCAAGTTTTTTAACACATGAATCTTTAGTACAAAAAACAATTTATTCCAATTCATTTTATGATGATGGTTTTGTAACCCACGAAATGTAAATACTTTTAGGATTATGAAAAACACAATAAAAGGAATCAAAATATCAGGTGTTTCTGTTGCATTGCCGTCACAAAAAATCCCAGTCACAAACTACATCGAAATTTTTGGAGAAGAAGTTATTCAAAAATTCGTAGAAACAACTGGCGTAAAAAGTGTTTGCCGATCCTTGCCAGAACAAACAGCTTCAGATCTGGGTTACGAAGCCGCAAAAAATCTATTTGAAAAGAAACAAATTAATAAAGCTGAGGTAGGAATTTTGGTTTTTATATCCCAAAAACCGGACTTTAGATCTCCCGCTTCCTCATTTATTATTCATGATAGACTTGGTCTTTCAGAAGATTGTCTCTGTTTGGACATTAATTTAGCTTGCTCGGGTTTTATTGTTGCACTTCATACCATACATAATTTATTGCAAAGCTCTGACTCCAAAAAAGCTCTATTAATTACTGCCGATACTTCTCACAAAACACTATCTCCCTTTGATCGAACAATGATAATGCTCTTTGGAGACAGTGGTTCTGCGCTTCTTTTAGAAAAGACAACCGAATTGTATGAAACACACTTCGCGATACGATCTGATGGCAGTCGATTTAAAAGTATAATCACACCTTCTGGTGCATATAGAAATAGGAATGCACCAAAGGAGAGAGTTGAATGGAGCGATGGAATTTTGAGATCTGATTATGATACACACATGAAAGGAATGGATGTTTTTGGATTTTCAATTTCAGATGTGCCTGCGCTTTTTAAAGATTTTTTAACTGAACTTGATAAAACGCCAGACGATTATGACTATTTTACCGTGCATCAAGCAAATCTTTACATATTGAAGCAAATTTCAAGAAAAATAAAAATTCCGATGGAGAAGATTCCAATTTCTTTGGATCGGTTTGGCAACAATAGCAGTAATTCTGTTCCAATGGTATTGGCGGATCATTTTTCAAATATACAACCTACTAAATTAAAGTTATTTATGTCAGGTTTTGGTGCAGGATTGTCTTGGGCTTGTGCAGATATTTCAATTGAAAGTGAAGCAATTTTACCTATTTTTTTTACAGATGATTTTAACGATTTAAATTAATAAAAGAATGAATACATTAGAAACTTATAACGCTATTTTTATAGAAATTTTCCAAGTAAATCAAAGTGACTTGGGTGCAGATTTCAACGCCAATAATATTGATAATTGGGACTCTATTTGTCAACTCGGTCTAGTGACTAACATGGAAGACACTTTTGATGTTATGTTAGATCCTGAAGATATTATGGGTTTCAAATCATATGACTTAGGAAAAACAATTTTAGAAAAGTATGGAGTCGTAATTAGATAGTTAGAAAATGTTATTAAAAGGAAAAGTTTGTCTCATCACAGGAACTAATAAAGGAATTGGAAAAGCCATTGCTGAATCATTCGCAAGGGAAGGTGCTATTGTATATGCAAACGCGCGTGAAAATTGTGGAATGGAAGGTTGGGCTCACGATTTAGCTAAAAAAAATAATACTAAAGTAATTCCAATTTATTTTGATGTTACCGATTTAGAAAATGTAAAATCCAAAGTTTTAGAAATTAAATCCGCTGAAAAAAAGATAGATGTACTAGTAAACAATGCTGGAATGGTTACCTACGAATTAATTCCAATGGTACAAATGGAAATTTTCAGAAAAATGTGGGAGGTCAATGTTATTGGAACATTTAATTTATTGCAAATAGTTTCAAGGATAATGAGTCGTCAACAAAGTGGGTCTATAATTAATATGGCGAGTATTGTTGGAGAAAAAGGTTCAAAAGGTCAAGTATCCTATGCTACTACTAAAGGCGCAGTAATTGCAATGACAAAAGCTTCCGCAAAAGAATTGGCAACATCAAATATTAGAGTTAATGCAATTGCTCCAGGAATGGTCGGTACTGAACGTTTTAAAGGGGTTTTCGAAAAAAGTTTTAAAGATAAAATCAATCAGGTTGGTTTTGGAAGATTGGCAGAGCCAAATGAGATTGCAGAGGTTTGTGTTTTTCTTGGTTCAGAAATGTCAAGCTACGTAACTGGTCAAATTATTGGTGTAGATGGAAGTACAGAAGTCTGAAGAAAAAGATTGGTTTTTAGGTATTGATAAAACCGATGCTTTAAATATTGCTGCTATAGACGATCAAGGAAATAAGTTAACCTACGGTGATTTGGTTTCATTTTGTGGTTTATTTCAAAAAAGTATAGAAGCTCGAGCAGTTGTTTTTCATTTTTCTGAAAACTCAGCAGCGTCTTTAGCTTTTTACGTTGCTTGTATGCAATATAAAGTTGTACCATTACTTTTGAGCCCTCAAACAGATTCAGAATTAATCAAAGAATTATTAGAGAAGTATAAACCAAATTTTATCATTTCACCTGAAAGATTAGCAACTGTTTTTAAAGGAGAAATTGTTTTTGAAAAATGGGATTATAAACTTATTAGAAGACCTCAAGAACTGC
>CALPKO020000044.1 GCA_943324165.2 Bdellovibrio sp. ZAP7
TGCGTACTTAGTCATATTGAACATCTCGAAAAATTATTCTAACCAGCTTTTATAGTACTTTCCATCATCCAATCCCATGGCAAGTTCTGTAACCATTAAAGGGCGAAAAGTATCCACCATAACGGCTAATTCTTGCGTTTCTTTATGGCCGATACTGCGCTCCATGGCTCCAGGCGCTGGCCCATGAGGAATTCCTTTTGGATGTAATGTTATATGGCCTTGCTCAATATTATTTCGTGACATAAAATCGCCATCTACATAATACAAAACCTCATCTGAATCGATATTACTATGATTGTATGGCGCAGGAATTGATTTTGGATGATAATCGTACAATCTTGGACAAAAAGAACAAACAACAAAAGTGGCTGTTTCAAATGTTTGATGCACAGGTGGCGGCTGATGCACTCGACCAGTAATTGGCTCGAAATTGTGAATCGAAAATCCGTATGGAAAATTGTAGCCATCCCAACCTATTACGTCAAAAGGATGAGTTGCATAAACAAATTCGTGCATCATTCCTTCTTTCTTTATTTTGATAGTGAAATCACCTTTCTCATCATAAGTTTCTAGTTCGGTTGGCAATTTAAAATCGCGTTCGCAAAATGGGGAATGTTCAAGATGTTGACCTGACTCATTTTTGTAGCGTTTTGGTGTGTAAAATGGCGCAAAACTTTCTACATAGAACAATCGATTCTCTTCAGTGTTGAAATGGATTTGATAAATCATCCCACGTGGAATAATTAGATAATCTCCATATTCAAAATCGATGTTTCCCATCATGGTTTTTAATTTTCCACTTCCTTTATGGATGAAAATTAATTCGTCAGCATCAGCATTTTTATAGAAATAATCAGTTAGCGATTTTCTTGGTGCAGCTAATCCAATTGTGCAATCTTTATTAACCAACATTGCTTTTCGTGAATCCAAAAAATCGTCTTCGGATTGAAGTTCAAAACCCTTAAGTAATAATGATTTTATGTTTTTGTCGATTGCAATTTTTGGTTCAACCGAATAAGATTTTATTATTTCTTTTACCTGCGTTGGTCTGTGCACATGGTACAATAGTGACGAGTGGCCATGAAAACCTTCTGTTCCAAACAATTGTTCGTAGTATAACCCACCATTTGGTTTCTCGAATTGCGTGTGCCTTTTTTGAGGAAAATTCCCTAGTTTGTGGTATAACATTACATTTTAGATTTTAGAATTCAGATTTTAGAATAAACCAATTATCCTGAAAAAATCGCCTAGCAAATATCGTAAAAATTTAATTTTGTGGAAGATTTATTGTGAATTATTTATCAAAATTTCATTTTTCTACTTTTAAAACATCATAAATTAATTTTATGAATGATTTAAATCCTATCATTTTAAAAAAAACACTTATTTTGCATAAACAATAAATCGCTTTAGCTTTTTCAAATAAATATTTTAACTTCAAAAATGAATAAATTTTTAATTATCGGATTAGGCAATATTGGCGTGGAATACGTGAATACAAGACACAATATCGGCTTTAAAATAGTAGATTTTTTGGCACTAAAAGAAACAGTTACTTTTGAAACAGTAAAATTAGGTTCGCTTGCAAAATTCCAGCTCAAAGGCAGAACTTTTTTGTTATTAAAACCAAACACTTATATGAATTTGAGTGGAAAAGCAGTTCAATATTGGATGGACAAAGAAAACATTCCTATTGAAAATTTGCTGGTAATAACCGACGATTTAAATTTGTCTTTTGGCACCATCCGCATAAAACCCAAAGGCAGTGATGGCGGACACAATGGTTTAAAAAATATCAACTTGATTTTAAATTCTCAAAATTATGCCCGGTTTAGATTTGGAATTAGTGATGAATTTAAAAAAGGACAACAAATCAATTATGTACTTGGCGAGTGGGACGATGCTGAAAAATTAAAATTACCGGAAAGGTTTGAATTAAGTTCGGAGATTATTAAATCGTTTGGTTTGGCTGGTTTAGAAAACACGATGAACACTTTTAACGGAAAATAACAATATCGAATCCTTCAACAATACTTGTGCTGCATAACAACTAACTTTTTGATTCTATTTTAAGCATTTTCTTCTTCAAAATATTTTTTTTTCAAAATCAAATATCGTTTTGGAAGTTCTACAATATTCTTGGCCATTTAACTTAAATTATTTCTAATAGATTTAAACTTTCAATTTTTTGGATTACGAAACAAACATAAAAAAAACAGACTCGAAATGATTTCGAGTCTGCTTTCAAATTTAAAGAAATAAGTTCTACTTCTTAACTAAACGAACTGATTTAGTATTCATTCCTTGAGAAACAATTACATTGTAAATACCAGATGAATAATTTTGTCCTAAAGATATGTTTTCGATATCATTAGATTTAACAACTTTATTTTCAATTTGTCTTCCCATCATGTCAAACACTAAAATTGAAACTGCTTCATCATTGGCACCATTAACTTGTAATTTGAAAGTGCTATTTGAAGGGTTTGGATATGCTACAAGACTGAAATCTGTATCTTCGACAATTTGTCTTGAATTACCTGAACCTCCTGGCGTCGTTATGTTACATGACACCCCATAGTTCCCGTAAACACCATTTACTTTTGCAGCAACGCGAATAGCATAAACTGTACTGGTAGATACAACCACACCAGCTTCTGCAAGCGTAGGGTTATATGATGTAGTGTCAAAAACAGTAATTACACCAGCTCTTGTAATCTCAAAACGATAACCTTCTGCACCAGCTATTAACACCGCAGGAATTTTAGTTCCCAATGAGGCTAACGTTATACCGCAAAAAGTTGGTCTAACTTGCGTTAAAGGTACCGTATTCGCTGTTAAATCTGGCGTTGAGATAGAGCATGCAACTCCATATTCACCCCAAACTCCAGCAATTTTAGCTTTTGTTTTAACAGAAAAAGAAGTTCCGTAAGTTGCAATAGCTGTATTGGTTAAAAAGAAATAGTAGATTGGCGAATCAACTTCTGTTACAGTAGCTCCATTTGTAAGCTCAAAACGGTAAGCTTCCGCCCCGTAAACTAATTCAGAATGAATAGGAGAACCAATACCAGCCAAAGTAGATCCGCACTGACTTGCTCTCAATTTTGTTGTCGGAACACTGTTACTCGATACAATTGCTGGAGTTGAGACATTACAAGAAGTTCCGTAAGGCCCCCAGTTTCCTCCAAGTTTAGCAGCAACCTTAATGCTATAAGTGGTTCCATAAGATATGGTGATTGGTAATTTAGTTAAATTAAAATTATATTTATTTAACTCTAAAGTACTAACTGTTGCTCCATTTGTAACTTGAAAACGGTACATCGTAGCACCGGTAACAATATCAGCATTAATATTACTATTTAATGCTGCTAAAGTTGAACCACATTGAGTAGATCTAATTTTCGAAGCTGGAACCCCAGACAATGTTACCAAAGCGGCACCTCTACTTTCACTTTCACAACCGTTCATAGTTTGAGTAGCATAATAAGTTTGCCCAGATACTAGCGTAGTACTTGTTGACAATATAGGTCCACCCACAGAACTACTATACCATCTAATTCCTGACCCTATAGCTTGTAAATTAGCTACTGTACTAGTTAATGGTAATATTTGTGAAGAAGTTGCAGGTACTGGTGTAGTATTTACCGTTACAACAACTGTATTGCTAGTCGCCGAACTACAAATACCACTAGTAAGTACCGCTCTGTAATAAGTAGTTGATGTCAATGATCCTGTAAGAAGTAATGATGGAGTTCCAATGTTTGTCCAACCAGTTGATCCGTCTGCTGAATATTGCCACTGAATAATTCCAGTGTGACCTGTTAAATTTATTACTGTACCGCTACCAGAACAAATAGAAGATGTTTGCGCTGATGCAATTCCAGCAACAGAAAGTGGGTTAATCGTTACACTTACACCTACTCTTGTACTTTCGAAACCACCAACGGTTTGCGAAGCATAGTAAGTTGCGTTAGATAAAACAGTTGAACTTGAAAGTGGAGTGCCACCAGTCGATGCTGTGTACCATTGCACTGCTGTTCCTTGCGCTACAAAATCAGCAACCGTTGCGCCGTTACAAAATATTTGATCAGATACTGTCGGAGGTGCCGGAACAGTTGTAAAACTAGTTTCCACACACCCAATTGCTGAACCAGCAGCATTTTTAGCCAATATCTGAACGTAATAAGTACCAAAAGAAACATTTGTAATGTTGGTAGATGTAAAAGCTGTATTTCCTATAGGAGTTACCGCAGAGTTAGGTGTTGTACTGAAGAAAATATCATAAGATGTTGCAGCACTTTGTGTTGCATTAACCGCAGGAGCTGACCAAGAAATTGGAACACTTCCGATTGCAACGCCTACTGCTAAATTCGCAGGAGAATTTAGTGTTGTACAACCTGGAGCGACACTAATAAAAGTAAATGGTCCAGTCCAGTCACTATAAATATTTGATGAAGCATCACATACTGCTCGTACATAAAATTCGTAAGGACTACCAGCGGTTAAACCAGAAACAGCTAAAGTACCAAAGTTTGGTCCTGATGTTGAAGTAACACCTGGATTTGAAATTACTCCAACCGGAAGTCCTCCTCCAACTTGTTGAACGTGAACATCCCATTCTGTTTCTACACAACCTTTTTTCCATCCCAAAGTAGCACTTGTTGTTGTAGCAAGAGTTGCCGCTAATGTACTTGGTTTAGGACAAGGGTCTGCAGCCGTAATCGTTACTAAATAATCTTCTACCTCACCATAATCATTATTTCCACAAGGAGTCATTGCAGATCCTGCTATATTATACATTGCTCGGACTCTCAAGCGGTGCACTCCTACTGGAGGTGCACAAGATAAAACGATTGGGAACGAAGCGGATGAACCAAGTACCCCAGGAGACCCACTACCGGCTACTGGAGTAGAGGTAAAACCTATTCTTTCACTTGGATTAGCAAATACACCATCATCGTTATAATCAATCCATGCAGCATAACTCTCAGGATATTCCCCAGCAGATACAATACAACTGTAGGAAGCACCTGCTTGCAAAGTTGTTGTTAATGATGGATCGGCAGTGTAATCAGAATAACCATTGCCATTTTGACCTTCACCATCATTTCCTGGAACAGGATCGCTCGGACAACCCGTTCCTGAATCATTAACTAAAGTATTTAAAACTACTTTTGCAATTACGTCACCATCAGCACACCCGAAAGTTGTTGTTGGCGCACAATAAGAAACAACTGAAGTTGTTGTAAATGATTGTTCTGTACATCCAACTGCAAATCCAGCCGAATTTATTGCAACAACTTTCCAGTAATAAGTAGTATTTAATTCTAATGCTTCTGGAGTGTAAGTAGTACCTACTTGATTACTGCTTATTGGCGTCGAGGAGCCCGGCGAAGTACCAAAATAAACATCATAACCAGTAATCTCTGGATTTGCATCAGCAGGAGCAGTCCAAGATAATACTTGAGTTAAAGCCACATCAGTTGCTGCAGCTGCAGGAACTAAAGCAGTGGCACATGTTGGAACGCCTTGTGTTTTAAAAGCAAAAGGACCAGACCATTCGCTGAATAGACTTGTACCAGCATCACATACTGAACGAACATAATATTCATAATTAGTAGCTGGTAAAAGACCAGAAAAAGTAACAGTAGCAGCGGACAAATTAGCATTTGAAATTGTTCCCGTAGGAGCTCCAGCACCTACGGCACCTAAATGAGCATCCCATACTGTTTCAGCACAACCTTGAACCCAAGTCGCTGTTGCTGTTGTAGTCGTTAAAGACGCAGCAGTTATGGCCAAACCTGTAGGTTTCGGACAAGGGTCTGCAGCTGTAATGGTTACCAAATAATCTTCTACCTCACCATAAGCATTGTTGCCACAAGGAGTCATAGTAGAGCCATTAGCTAAGTTAAACATTGCTCGGACTCTCAAGCGGTGCACTCCTACTGGAGGTGCACAAGATAAAACGATTGGGAAAGAAGCGGATGAACCAAGTACGCCAACTGCATCACTACCAGCAACTGGAGCAGAAGTAAAACCTATTCTTTCACTTGGATTTGCAAATACACCATCATCGTTATAATCAATCCATGCTGCATAATTCTCAGAATACTGACCTGCGGTTACAATACAACTGTAGGAAGCACCTGCTTGCAAAGTTGTTGTTAATGATGGATCGGCAGTGTAATCAGAATAGCCTACCACACCACTTGGACATCCTGTACCAGAATCATTACTCAATGTATTTAAAACTACTTTTGCAATAACGTCTCCGTCTGTACAACCAAAAGTTGTTGTAGGAGTACAATAACACTGCAAAATGCCTTTTAGTGGTATAAGTATTGGTGTAGCCACAGTTGAAGATGGCCCAGTTGCACAAGAAACCGTACATCTATAATATTTAGACGATGTTAAGCTAGTGGTTAAAATCGGCGTTGAACCACCAACAGTAGCAACATTTGAAGTAAATGCCAAATCGTCTGCGCTTTGCCAAGAATAAGTTACACCTAGGCCAGAAGTTGCATTTTGCAAGCCCAATGTGAAATTTACACCAGCACAAGCACCTGACGGGCCCGTAACACTACCTGGTGCAGGAGTTTCACAAACCGGTACTGATGTGTCAACATATGTCAAGTTCATTTTGTATCTTCTTGATTGAGCAAACTGTACAGCGATACCATCTAGTGATGCATTATTGGACACTCCAACGGCCTGTACATTTGTTGTTGCATCATAAGCCCATGTAAAACCACCTGTAGCTGGATTTCCAGTTCCTGTATTGATTTTCCAATCTACAGCTATCTCTATTCCATCTGTACCATAATATTGAAAAGGAGCTGAAAAAGGAAAAGTTACCGCTCCTTGAGGTAAATCTGCTGCGGCCACACTTGTGTTACTGTAAACCAAAGTTGCACCAGAAACCCAAGTTGCAAAGGTTGACTCTACTCCTAAAGTTGTTGCTGTCGAACTCTTCATGTAGATTTTTAATGTAGCAGTCCTACCTGAGCTTAAAGTAAAAGCATTACTTTTGAAAAATGCCATAGAAGTAATGTCTTTAGCACTATTCAAGCCAGCTGCAGTTAAATCTGCTGCAGTTAATAAATGAACAGATTGTGCAAAATTAAATGCACTACTAGCACTAGACCTGTAAATAGGATTTCCATTATTATTTGCTGCCGCTGTAGAAGCTCCAGCACCAATAGTAATTGTGGTTTGTGCAAAGACACTACCGCTAAAAACTGCAAACAGTAATAGAAACATCATTTGCCAAGACGACGTTCGATTTGTTTTTTTGGAGCTTGTAGGCGGTGAGCCAATTGTCGCTCCTTTACTTTTTTTGAATCTTGTCCCCAAACAAGCAATCAAAGGATTGTAGTAATTGATCATAAGTTAAAAAATTAAGTTAATAAATTATTTCATCATTTTCGGCTGATAAATACCGTTTTGTTTTTATGTTAAAAATATAAGTTTATCTGAGTTATAAATTTTACCTTGAACTTCAAAAAAAAGCACTAATAAATACACAGCCATAAATTAACTAGTAGAACACTAATTATAGGTGATTATATTAATATTTGTTAAGAATTGTAAAAGTTTGTTAAATTTAAATAAAAAATCTTTATGTTAAATTAAAAATAATTGCGAATTGCGCATTTTTTCGAATTGTTTAATTTTAAAGTCTTTATTTGTCATTTTTTACATTATAACTAATTAAATTGTTAAAAATTAAAATATAATTCTATGGTTTTAAATATAATTATAAATTATTAATTGAATTTTGGTTTTGTGTTCAAAATACAATACACATAGGTTTTTGGGCATTTGAGCGCTATAAATACCAAGATGTATTTTTAAATTTAGATTGTAGTAAACGTAAAAAATGTTAATTTGTTGTAAAAATCATAAAAGAAATATTTAAATTTAAAAAAAGTCTAGCTTAAAAACCACTTTTAAAAAAATAAATATTTTATCGATTTCTAATATTTCAGAAAAGAAATATTTCTTTTTAAACCTTCTAATTTGGTGCGTTTTACAGCTGAGTTTTTAAAAACTTCAGAAAAAGTGGCTGCTGTAATTTCTTCCCAATCTTTTTTTGACATAGACAATAATTCTGGATTTGGGTCAAAAAGCGGTTCGTTGTGCGGTTTAGAAAACTTATTCCAA
>CALPKO020000045.1 GCA_943324165.2 Bdellovibrio sp. ZAP7
GACGATCACGGGAATATTCGAATCCCGGTTATTGGAGAAATGAATGTTTTAGGTTTTACAACTGATGAAGTTCGGGTCAAAATTGAAAAAGAACTTTTAGCTAAATATTTCAATAAAGAAGCAGATATTTTTGTGGTTGTAAAGCTGGCGGGTTTGCGTTTTACCATCAATGGCGAAATTCTTTCGCCAGGAACAAAAACAATCTTTCAAGAGAAATTAAATGTACTAGAAGCCGTTGCCAATTCTGGAGATATTACAATACTAGGAGATAGAAAAAATGTTACAATTATTCGGCAATTTCCTTATGGAACAGAAATGCATGACATCGATTTAACAGACATTAATGTCACTCAATCGCCCTATTATTATGTGCAACCAAATGATTATATATACATTAAACCCTTGAAACAAAAATCTTGGGGAACGGGGAAAACGGGTCTCGAGTCTATAAGTACGTTAGTGACATTATTCTCGTTTGCAGCAACAGTTTTTCTTTTGTTAAATAAATAATTTTAAATGTTAGACACAAAAGATTTTTCAAGAGAAATTAAATGTATTAGAAGCCATTGCCAATTCTGGGGATATTACAATACTAGGAGATAGAAAGAATGTTACAATCATTCGTCAATTTCCTTATGGAACCGAAATGCATGATATCGATTTAACAGACATAAACGTAACGCAATCTCCATATTATTACGTTCAACCTAACGATTATATTTATATTAAGCCATTAAAACAGAAATCTTGGGGTACTGGGAAAACGGGAATTGAGTCGATAAGTACAATTGTTACATTACTCACATTTGGAGCAACATTTTTTCTTTTGTTTAATAAATAGTTTTTTATATGCTTGATGCAAAAGATTTTTCGTTTTTTGAAAGTCAAAACAGCTTTGATTTTAAAGGGTTTTTGATAAAAACTTTAAGTTATTGGAAATGGTTTTTACTCAGTTGGGCAATTGCTTTTACAATTGCTTATCAAGTAAATATTAGAAAAGAAAAAATCTATTCTATGCAGACTACTTTGTCTATAAAAGAAGAAAGTAATCCATTTTTTACTTCAAACACAAGTTTAGTTTTTAACTGGGGAGGAACTTCAGATGAAGTACAAACTGTTTCGACTACATTTAATTCTAGGTCTCACAATGAGTTGGTGGTTGACAAGCTCCAGTTTTACATACAATATTTAAAACAAGGAAAATACAACATAACTGATGCTTATGGTGAAGTTCCTTTTTTCGTCAATATTGATAAAGTAAAAGGACAACTTTATGCTCAAGATATTAAAATTAAATTTTTAGACGAAAAAACTTATCAAATCATTATTCCTTTTAAAAATGATTACGCAGATGTAGTTCATTATATAGATAATTCAGTAACAAAAACGGCGGTTGTAAAAGACAAAGATTTTGTTCAAAAATTTGAAGTAGGCCAACAAGTAAACCTTCCTTTTTTAAATTGGAAACTTGAGTTAGTCCCAAATCCAGGATTTTATAAAGGAAATGAGTATTTTGTGCGATTTGTAAGTTTTGATGGTACAGTTGCAAATTATCAAGGTATTAATGTTGAAGCCGATGCAAAAGGAGGTTCTATTTTGAAACTTTCTTTAGAAGGAACAAACAAAGCAAGATTGGTAAAATATTTAAACACAACAGTTGAAGTTTTGAAAAACAATCAACTGGCCATGAAAAATCAATTTGCAATCAATACCATTGCTTTTATAGATAGCACACTTTTAGCGATTGAAAAAGATTTAAAAATTACTAATGCAGAATTAAAAGATTTTAGAAAAGATAAAAATATTTTTGAAATAGAAGGAGAAGGTTCCAAAATTTCTGAAAACCTTTTGAGTTTTGATGTTCAAAAAGATGCTATCAATCGAAAATTAACTTACTATAATTCATTAAACAACTACCTTAAAACAAGTGTAGATTTTTCAAAATTGCCTGCTCCTTCCGTTGCGGGTATTGACGATCCGAATATAATAGTTGGAGTTTCAAAATTAATATCACTTTCAACACAACGTTCTGAATTGAAATATGCAGTTAAAAGCGAAAAAATTTTTAGGGATTTTGACAACCAAATGGAAGCCGTTAAAAAAGTATTAATTATCAATATTGCTCAAGCGAAAACAGCTCTTCAATATGATCTGAATTTGATAATTGCTAAAATCGGTAAGACAGAAAGTTCTATTAAGCAACTACCTGAAGACAAACAAGAGTTATTGAAAATCCAAAGAAAATATGATTTGAGTGACAATATTTATAGTACATTTTTGGCGAAAAAAAGTGAGGCAGATATTGTTAAAGCAGCTAATTTGTCAGACATTCATTTTATAGATCCCGCGAAAGACATTGGTGGCGGATTAGTAGGGCCAAAAACTGGTGTAAATTACATTTTAGCCTTTTTTTTAGGATTTATTTTTCCATTACTTTTCGTCTTCGGAATATTTTTCGTCAATAATTCGATTCAAAATGCAGATGACATAAGTAAGCTCACCAAACTACCAATTATCGGGGTTGTAGGGAAAAAGCAAAACATAGGAAATTTGTCTGTTTTTGAAAAACCTAAATCTGCACTTTCAGAGTCCTTCAGATCTATTAGATCATCGCTTCAATTTTTATATAAAAAACAAAATATTGACGGTTCAAAAACATTAATGGTTACTTCGTCAATAAGTGGAGAGGGTAAAACTTTCTGTTCAATAAATATTGCAACTGTCTTTGCAATGAGCGAAAAAAAGACAATTATTTTAGGTTTAGACTTAAGAAAGCCAAAAATTTTCGATGATTTTAATATAACAAATGATATTGGAATTGTAAATTGTTTGATAGGGCAAAAAAGTCTTGACGAAATAATTCAAAACACACACATTCCTTTTTTAGATGTAATTACTTCTGGGCCGGTTCCACCTAATCCTGCCGAATTGATTATGTGTGATGCAATGAAGGAATTATTAGTTGAATTAAAAACTAAATACGACTACATTATTCTTGATACGCCACCAGTTGGTTTAGTCTCAGATGCCTTAGAGTTGGCTAATTTTACGGATATAATTTTATATATAGTTCGACAAAATTTTACAAAAAAAGACATGATTACCTTGCTGAATAACCGTGTGAAAAGGGATGAATTAAAGAATGTCAGTGTAGTTTTAAATAGTTTTGAAAATAAAGCAAAATATGGTTATGGCTATGGTTACAGCTATGGTTATGGCTATGGCTACGGAAATTACTCAAGCGGTTACCACGAGGATGATCGTAAGGCAAATGTAGTTTTTAAATTATATAAAAAATATTTTAAAAGTAAATCTCCAAAAAGTGAATAATCAAAACGAAAAATGGCTTTACGAAATTAGTCCAAAAGGGAATGCATTTACTTTTAATTTCTCTGAAATTTGGCGTTACCGAGATTTACTAATCATGTTTGTAAAAAGAGACATTGTTACTTATTATAAGCAAACCATTCTTGGGCCATTATGGTTTTTAATCCAACCTCTTATAACTTCGATTGTTCAATTTTTTATTTTTAGCAAAATTGCTCAAATCCCTTCGGATGGAATTAATTATTTTCTTTTTGCTTTGGCAGGAAATACCCTTTGGTTTTATTTTTCTGATTCATTTAATGCCACATCTGGTACTTTTAGAGCCAATCAAAATATTTTTGGTAAAGTTTATTTTCCAAGAATTATAATGCCGCTTTCAACTACAATTTCTAGTTTAATGAAATTTGGAATTCAATTTTTATTTTTCATCTCTGTTTTAACCTATTTTATAATAAATGGAAAAGCGCCAGTTCCTCAATGGACTATCATTTTGACACCAATTTTATTGTTGATTATGGCATTAATTTCTTTGGGTTTAGGTATGATAATTTCATCATTGACAACCAAATACAAGGACTTAACTTTTTTAGTTTCATTTGGAGTTCAACTCTTTATGTACGTAACTCCAGTTGTTTATCCAACTTCGTTAGTACTGCAAAAACTAGAACCAAAATGGCATTGGCTCATTCACCTCAATCCGCTTTCAAATGTTTTTGAGTTTTTTAGGTATTCGTTTTTAGGTAGTGGTATTTTTACTTATTCAGGTTTATGTATTTCTCTGATTACTGCAGTATTTTTATTTCTTCTTGGATTAGTAATTTTTAATAAAACTGAAAAAAACTTTATCGATACTGTTTAAATGTAGCCGATATTTATTTAGCACATTATCACTTTGAATAATTACAAAACGTTTACTTTTAAAAGTTAAAACAATTATTTGAACCAAATTTTGTCAAGATACAAGCGAAATTAATTCAATCGAATCAGATTTTAAATCTAAACTAACACAAATATTTTTTTTAGAATTTTAATAAAATTTTGAACTTTTTTTGTTTCGTAGTTATTCAGTGTGCCCAAAAAATAGATGTTGGATTTCGGCAATTCGTTTTATTGATAAATAGCTTTTTTATTGCACTAGATAGTTATCGGGAGTGCCGATAACAATAGAAAAGTATGGTTTTCCAAACAATTTAGACTATTACAGCATTTAAACTTTTGTTCTAAATCGATCTGACGTTTAAATCGACATTGATTTGCTTTATTTTAATATTATATTACAGTTATATTAATGTTAAATATCGTTAAATATCGTTAAATTAATGTTATAATTTCCTTAGATACTTTATAGAAATTTGTTTCCTTCTGACTTCTTTCTCTAGTGTAAAGTACTTGTAAAATAGGGGTCTTTTTTTAATTTTGTTTTTCTTTGTTAATGTTGTCGATTGATTATCAAAAAATTTTTAATTTAATGGCCAAATACTTTTTTTTTAAAAGATAAGTTGCTGAAAATAATTTTTTTTTATATTTGCACTACAAATTTGTAATGTCGCCCCACGATAAAAAATACTAAAAACGATGGACGATATTAAACATTTTGAATTTTTAGAAACACTTATCCCAAAGAATGAATGGGATGCAATATATAAAATATCAATATTTTATAAAGAATTCATTCCACTTAAATTGCTTTTGCTTATTAATCCACGATGGGTATTTCACAGAAATTATTACTTGAGAATTACTTATAAAAACAAATCAGTCAAACTGATAAAAATTTCCTACAATCTAAAAGAATTAATAAAACCTCACATCACTAGTTTTAATTATTATGTGAATGGTTTAGCAATTTAAGCAAACAAATAACTGAGGCCGAAGTGCTTTTCAAGTTAAGCAACTGACTGAAATTATGCAACTAGTTTTAAATCCATCTTATTTATGTAGAAAGTGCTTATGTTTATTATAAATCATCAAATGTCGTTTTTCAATTTTCAAAGTAAAAAAATCATGCTTTTACAAATTAAATTGCTTTAATGGTTTGAAAAAGATTAATAAAATTTATATTTGCGCTAATAATTTTCAAAACAATTAATTTAGAGACATGTCGTCAAAACTAAACACAAAAATACTTATTACGGGAGGAGCGGGTTTCATAGGTTCAAATCTTTGCGAGTATTTTATATCCAAAAAGTGTAAAGTTACTTGTTTAGATAATTTGGCAACAGGTCATCGACGAAATATTCAATTTTTGATGGATAACGAAAATTTCACCTTTATTGAAGGTGATATCCGAAACATTGAAGATTGTAAGAATGCAGTAAAAGGAGCAGATTTTGTGTTGCATCAGGCAGCGTTGGGTTCTGTGCCGCGGTCCTTGTTAGACCCAGTTACGAGTAATGACGTTAATGTTAGTGGCTTTTTGAACATGTTGGTTGCATCACGCGATGCAGGAGTAAAACGATTTATCTATGCGGCAAGTTCCTCTACCTATGGGGATTCAGAAAACTTGCCAAAAGTTGAACATATTATAGGCAAACCGCTGTCGCCTTATGCCATCACAAAATACGTCAACGAATTGTATGCTGAGATATTCAGTAAAACCTATGGGCTAGAAACAATAGGTTTGCGTTATTTTAATGTTTTTGGCAGAAAACAAGACCCAAATGGTGCTTATGCAGCAGTAATACCAAAGTTTGTAATGCAATTGATGAATCATGAAAGTCCCATCGTAAATGGCGATGGAAATTTTTCTCGCGACTTTACATACATCGACAATGTAATTCAGATGAATGAATTAGCGATGACCACAAATAATTCAGAGGCAATAAATACGGTTTATAACACAGCTTTTGGAGACAGAACAACGTTAAATGATTTATTGAAATATTTAAAGATTGCGCTTTCAGAATATGATACTGCTATTGGAGATATTCCAATAGTTTATGGTCCTAATAGAGCTGGAGATATTCCACATTCATTAGCAAGCATCGAAAAGGCAAAGAGATTGTTAGGTTATAATCCTAAATTTTCAATGCAAGAAGGTTTAAAAGAAGCCGTAAAATGGTATTGGAAAAATTTAAAATAGACTTTAAAAAATGGAAATTACTAAAATTTGTTGCATTGGAGCTGGCTACGTTGGAGGTCCAACTATGGCTATAATTGCACAAAAATGTCCAAATATTCAAGTGACAGTAGTAGATTTAAATAAAGAAAGAATCGCTTTATGGAACGACGCTGATGTGAACAATATTCCTATTTATGAACCAGGTTTATCGGAAGTTGTCTCTGAAGCTAGAGGCAGAAATCTATTTTTTTCAACAGAGGTAGAAAAAGCAATTGATGAAGCACAGATCATTTTTATTTCTGTCAACACACCAACAAAAACCTATGGTACCGGTAAAGGAATGGCCGCAGATTTAAAATATATTGAACTTTGTGCCAGACAAATAGCAAGCGTTTCAAAAAATGATAAAATTGTAGTAGAAAAGTCCACATTGCCCGTAAGAACAGCAGAAGCTATAAAAAACATATTAGACAATACTGGAAATGGCGTTCAATTTCAAATTCTTTCAAATCCAGAATTTTTGGCCGAAGGAACCGCAGTTGAAGATTTAATGAATCCAGATAGGGTTTTAATCGGTGGAGATGCTTCTGAAGAGGGACAAAAAGCCATCAGAGCATTATTTGATATTTATGCCAATTGGGTTCCAAAAGAAAAAATCCTAACGACCAATGTTTGGTCATCTGAATTGTCAAAATTAACGGCCAACGCTTATTTAGCGCAACGTGTTTCTTCAATAAACTCACTTTCCGAACTTTGCGAAAAAACTGGTGCGGACATTAATGAAGTTGCAAAAGCAATTGGAATGGACACCAGAATTGGATCAAAATTCTTAAAAGCGTCAGTTGGATTTGGAGGTTCTTGTTTTCAAAAAGACATATTGAATCTTGTTTATATTGCAAAATCCTATGGATTAAACGAAGTTGCGGATTATTGGGAGCAAGTAATCATCATGAATGATCATCAGAAAATGCGGTTTTCTAAAAAAATTGTGAATACACTTTATAACACAGTTTCTGATAAGAAAATTGCTGTTTTAGGATGGGCTTTCAAAAAAGATACGAATGACACTAGAGAATCTGCAGCTATTTATGTTGCTGATCAATTGATAAATGAACAAGCAAAAATTGCCGTATATGATCCAAAAGTAAAAGAAAAACAAGTTTTATACGACTTGAATTATCTCGAAACAAGATTGGTTGAGGAAAACAATAATCATATAAAGGTGTACAGCGAACCTTATGAAGCGTGCAAAAACGCCCATGCGATTGCGGTTCTTACTGAATGGGACGAATTCAAATTATATGATTGGAAAAGAATATACGATGACATGAAAAAGCCAGCTTTTGTATTTGACGGAAGAAATCTATTAGACGCAAATGAATTGACAAAAATTGGATTTGTATATCAAGCAATAGGATCATAATTGGAAAATTAAAATAGAAAATGAGAAAAATTCTTGTTACCGGAGGTGCTGGTTTTATTGGTTCTCATGTCGTGAGACGTTTTGTTAACAAATATCCCAATTATCAAATATTTAATTTAGACGCGCTAACCTATGCCGGAAATCTAGAAAATATCGCCGATATTGAAAATAAAACAAATTATAATTTTGTAAAAGGTGACATCGTCGACGAC
>CALPKO020000046.1 GCA_943324165.2 Bdellovibrio sp. ZAP7
ATCCATAATAGCGAAGTAAAATCAAATAGAATTGCAAAATCTGTCGCCACCGAACATACCTTTGATGAGAATTTGTCTTCTGTTATTTTCATGATCGAAAAGCTAGAAACCATTGCTATTCAACTCGAAAAAAGACTAAAGAAGCACAACGTTGCAGGAAAAACAGTTACACTAAAAATAAAATACAGTGATTTTTCATTGCAAACCAGAAGTAAAACACTACCCTATTTTATTTCAGACAAATCTTTACTTTTAGAAACCGCTAAAGATTTATTGTACCAAGAAAAAATGAAAGATTCTGTTCGTTTACTTGGAATTTCATTAAGCAATTTGAATACTGAAACCAAAAAAGCAGTTTTTGTCCAATTGAAATTTGAATTTTAAGTGAAATTGATAAAATCAAATTCCTTACTGTTTTTCTATGATGATTTTATAATATCGGTGTGCATTATTATAAACTGTAAAAGGCATCAGTAAACCTGCTATCGAATTAATTAACATCCCTTTCGGCAATATTCTTATCAACATTTTGGACAAAAACGTGTTTTTGTAATATCTTCTTGCCCATCTTTGACACCTTTCTAGGTTTGGTCTTATCGGTTCAGATTGATCGCTGATAATTTTAATTTTAAATCCAATTTCAACTGCTGCAGCGGTCCAAACATCAATTTTCTCAAAATAATTAACCGCCATCGATTTTTCAGTAAGCATGGCAGCAGTTTTTAAATTTTCAGAAATTTTGTCGAATTTTTCTCCCTTGTAGCCATCGTATAGAAGAAATTGTCCTTTTGGTTTCAAAATTCGATAAACTTCCAATAACGCTTTTTTTATATCGTTTGCATAGCAAAATGCTTCTATGGCAAAAATCAAATTAAATGAATTATCTTGAAAATCTAATTTTTCATTAAAATCACCGTATTTAAATTCTAAATTATTGATATGTTGCGATTTAATATTTGCGATTGACAGGTGCTTATCGGTAATGTCAATTCCTTCAAAGTTTACATTCGGAAATTTTGGGGCTAAATAAACAGAATTAAATCCTTTTCCACATCCTAATTCTAAAACATACTTTATGTCAGAAGATTCAATAACATTACAAATCTCCTTTGCTTGACCATAAAACCCCTCTTTGTCAAAAATGCCATCGTAATTCAAAGCTAAATGAACAGACCCTTCATCGGAATGCAAATATTGGTACCCAATATAACTGTCTCTATAATATTTTTTTACGCTTTTTAAATCTATATTATTAGTGAAATTTTCAATTGGAAAAACACCATTAATAATTTTTAGGTATTTATCCAATTCAGCTTCATCAAAAACAATCTCGTCTTTCATTGATAATTAATTTGTTCGATATACAAAAAATAATTTTGTTACAAGAATAGTATATATTTATGACTTTTTATAAAATAATCTGCACTATTTTTGTTGAATTATTTCAGCAAACAAGCAACCCGATGATTTTAATTAATAAATTTTTTGTGCTAAATGTTAAATGAAATTTTTAGCATTTTTGCACAATTTTCGACTGTAAAACCTCTGTGAGCTAATGATTAGAATCTGTCATAATTAATCGTTTTTAAAAGCCTCAATTGCTGGAAGAACTCTGTTATTAAAATCCCATAAAGCTTGATTTTCATAGGAAGAACCATCGGTTGCTTGATTTCCTTTAAAGGCAATCCACTCTGTTCCCCAATAGGCAAATCCAATTCCGTAGCTTGAACTTTTAATGGTGCCTTTTAATGCCAATAAATACTCTTTTTGTCCTAAACTTGATGCAGGATAGTCTGAAATTATTTGATCAACACTGCCAATAATATTATTTGTATAATCATTATAACCGAATGTAAAAGGATAAGAAGTTTCTGCAATAAGCACTTTTTTATTGTAAGTTGCTCCTAACGTGTTGATGGTCGTCTTGATATCAGCCATCACTTTTCCATGCCACATTGGATAATACGAAAGCCCGATATAATCGTAGTCTACATCCTTTACTTTATTAAAAAACCAAGAAGCACCCGAGTTTGTGCCAGTATTTATCCCAGCATAATGTAACATTATTTTTGTTTTTGGAGATTGAGCTCTAATTTTTGCACTCGCCACTTTCAACAAATCTATGCATTGGTTTTCATTGGTAGACAATTTACCTGTTGGCCATAAAAAACCATCATTTATTTCATTTCCAATTTGATAAATATCCGGATTTATTTCGGTTAAAACTTCGGATGTATAATTCTCAACCGCTAATTTCAAATCGCTCAAGTTTAAATTCCCCCACACTTCAGGTTTTGATTGTACCCCGGGATCGGCCCATGTATCTGAATAATGTACCGTTAACCAAATTTTAAATCCTAGTGCTCTTGCTTTTGTGGCGAATGCTTTTACTTTCTCTAAACCAGAAAATTGATAGGTTGGATTTTTCCAAAGTCGGATTCGAATGGTGTTGCAACCAGCTTGTTTTAAAGTTGATAAAGCACTTTCAGCAACGTTCGCACTATTGTAAAAAATAGTATTTGTACTTTCGATTTCTGGCAAAAAAGACATATCTGCTGCTCGAACAAAATTGTCGACAGCAATTGGGGTTGTTGCCGTTTTCTCATTCTTAGAACATGAAAATAAGCAAAAAGATAAAACTAATAATAAAGCGTAATTTTTCATTTTTAATATTGATTAAACTGATAATTGACTAAAATATAATGTGATTGTTCTGCTTTCAAAACAAAATATTGAAAATAATTTTATAAACTTTTCAAGTCTTTAATTACCCTAAATGCCAAATCAACTTCTTCTTCGCTCACTAAAATTGTAAATTCATAAGATGTTGAAATAACTTCGTTAATTGTTATGCCTTCCCAAGCCAATCGCTGAAAAATGAAGTAGTAAATACCAGGTGTTGATACATTGTCTTTAGGTAATTTGATGGTTATTGAAGATAAATTGTCAAATCGATGCAACAATTTTTCTGTATCGAAGTGTTTTTCGACCAAATGGCTTACTCTTTCGCTAACCACAATATTTATTTCACTAACTCCACGAGAAGAGGTATAAAAAATATCGGTGAATGTATTTATTTCCGAAATTAAAGCGGCTTGTTTATTCAAAAATGTATCTGAAACTGCAAACGTAAAATCGCACAAAGACGAACGAACGGTGATTTCGCCAATGTTTTTAAGGAGTTTTACAATTCGGTGATTTAACCTAAAATCTAAATCTACCGAAAGCCGTTTCAAAGCCATGACAATCGCACCTTGTTTCACGTCTTTGTCAAATTCATGCTCTAATTCCTTCATCATATTTCTCGCTAATGAAGTAAGATTGATGATGTTTTGTGATAATGCTCCTAATAAGAACGGCTTTGTTTTGATGTAGTTTTCTACAATTGAAGAAACAGTTTTCATTTAAAAGTGGTTGTGTGTTCGGTAAATATACAAATAAAAACAATTTGTTACAAATACAACATCGCTAAAAATAATAAAAAGCATCTTCAATATGTTCGATGTCAAAGGTTTGCTTATTATTATGAATGGCTATAATGTCGAAACGTATTTCAACATCTAAATCATTAGAAATTACATATTCATTAACTGCCTTTACCAAAAGTTGCACTTTTTTTGGTTTTACAAAATCTTGCGGCAAACCAAAATCTAAACTCGAACGCGTTTTCACTTCCACAATTGCTAAAATGTTGTCTTTTTGCGCAATAATGTCAATTTCTGCCTTTTGAAAAACAAAATTGCGTTGAATAATCACATAACCCTTTTTTTCTAAAAATTCAGCTGCCTCAGCTTCTCCTTTTTTTCCAAGTTCGTTGTGTTGTGCCATTTTAAGTTGGGGGTTAGAAGTTTGAAGCTAGACGCTAGAAGTTAGAAGTTAGAAGTTAGAAGTTAGAAGTTGGGATTTAGAACTTTAAAATGGTTTCGTTGCCGTTCACTTCTAAGGTTACTTTTTTACCTAAAATCAATGTGCTGTTGTTGTGGATATGCCCCGCAGGAAAATTATAAACTATCGGAAAATTATATTTCCTAGTGACATCAGCAATAATTTGATAGGCCGTTTTTCCCCAAGGAATGTCATTGTCTTTCATTTTCGTAAATGACCCAACCACCATACCGTTGAGATTTTCTAGACAACCACAACGTTTTAAACCCATCATCATTCTATCGATGTGGTACAAATACTCGTCTAAATCTTCGATAAAAAGAATTTTACCTTTACAATCAACTTGCGATTCCGATCCCATCAAACTGTACAAAATAGAAAGATTTCCTCCAACGAGTTCTCCTTCAGCTTTACCTGCTTTGTTTTCTTTTTCAAATGGAACTTGATAAACTACGTTTTCTCCGAACAGAGCTTTCCTTAAAGTTTCTTCAATTATTGGTGAAGCTTTTTCGATGTTTACAGGCATAATGCCATGTATGGTTTCAAAACCCAAATGATTCAGATGACTATGCAAAACGGTAACATCGCTAAAGCCAACTATCCATTTTGGATTTTGCTTGAATTTTGAGAAATCAATCAAATCTACCATTCTTATTGTCCCATATCCCCCACGCGCACACCAAATGGCTTTTATATTTGGATTGTCAATCATTTTTTGAAAATCATCGGCGCGTTGCTCGTCGGTGCCAGCCAACTGATTGTTATCGAGTCCAATGGTGTTTCCAATAACAACTTCTAAACCCCAACTTTTGGCTAAATCGATAGCAGGTTTTAAGTTGTCCGTTATGTTTTTGCGTGCGGTTGCAACAATGGCAATTGTATCGCCTTTTTTAAGATACGGTGGTGAAATCATAGTTTTTTGAGCTTGAATATTTAAAGAGAAAGTAGATAGGATAATATAGTAAATAGATTTTTTCACTTTTAATTAGAAATGGATATTGCAAATATATAAAAATTGTTGCTTTGAAAACAGCTGCCCTAGCCCTGACTGAAAGGAAAATACTTTTGCTTTTTTCTTTAAAAAGCAAAAGATTGGGATGAAGGCAGGAATAGCTTCAAATAAATTAAATAATTTTAAAGAACTACAGGCCAGTCGCTACTTGTCCCAAAGGAAAAATGCTTATTTTTGCAATCAATTTAATTTTTATATGATTCAGAATCCAAAAAGATATACGATAACCGCAGCTTTGCCTTATACGAATGGACCTATTCACATCGGACATTTGGCGGGCGTTTACGTTCCATCAGATATTTATTCACGCTATTTGCGTTTGCAAGGAAAAGACGTTGCCTTTATTTGTGGAAGCGACGAACACGGCGTTGCTATTTCGATGAAAGCTAAAAAAGAGGGAATTTCTCCACAAGAAGTAATTGATAAGTACGATGCAATCATCAGAAAATCTTTTATTGATTTTGGTATTTCATTTGATAATTATTCTAGAACTTCTTCTAAAATCCACCACAATACGGCACAAGAATTTTTTAAAAAATTATATGACCAAAATGATTTTATCGAGGAAGTGACCGAACAATTGTATGACGCAAAAGCCGATCAATTTTTGGCAGATCGATTTGTAGTTGGCACTTGTCCAAAATGCGGCAATGAAGAAGCTTATGGCGACCAATGCGAAAAATGTGGTTCGACTTTGAATGCCACAGATTTAATTAATCCAAAATCGACTATAACGGGAGAAACTCCGATTCTAAAAGCTACAAAACATTGGTTTCTGCCTTTAGACCGCTACCAAGATTTCTTGCAAGAATGGATTTTAGTTGGTCATGCCAAAGATTGGAAAACCAATGTGCTTGGTCAAGTAAAATCGTGGTTAGACGATGGTTTAAAACCGAGAGCAGTTACCCGAGATTTAGATTGGGGCATTGACGTTCCCGTAGATGGAGCCGTAGGTAAAAAATTATATGTTTGGTTTGATGCACCGATTGGCTATATTTCTGCTACAAAAGAATGGGCAGCTCGCGAAGGGAAAAATTGGGAAGATTACTGGAAAAAAGAGGATACAAAACTTGTACACTTTATAGGAAAAGACAATATCGTTTTTCATTGTATTATTTTTCCGGCGATGCTAAAAGCAGAAGGAAGTTATATTTTGCCAGAAAATGTTCCAGCGAATGAGTTTTTGAATTTAGAAGGAAACAAATTGTCCACTTCTAAAAATTGGGCGGTTTGGCTGCACGAATATTTACAAGATTTTCCGCATCAGCAAGATGTTCTGCGTTATGTATTGACAGCCAATGCACCAGAAACAAAAGACAATGATTTTACATGGAATGATTTTCAGGCGCGAAACAACAACGAATTGGCAGCAGTTTTTGGCAATTTCATTAATCGTGTGGTGGTTTTAACCAATAAATATTATGAGGGAATTGTACCTAGCCCAAATGAATTTTCAGACATTGATGAGCAAACTTTAGCAGAATTAAAAGCTTATCCAGCAGTGATTTCGAGTTCGCTTGAAAGATACAGATTTCGTGAGGCACAAATGGAATTAATGAATGTAGCACGTTTAGGAAATAAATATTTAGCAGACGAGGAACCATGGAAAATGGTAAAAACAGATCCAGAACGTGTAAAAACGCAAATGTATGTTGCTTTGCAAATCGCCTCTGTTTTAACAACTTTATGTGAACCATTTTTGCCTTTTACTTCTAAAAAACTCACTAAAATATTAAACATTGCAGTCAACGATTGGAATTTACCTTTTGAAGATTGGAATTTAACAAAAGCTGGTCATCAAATTGGACAAGCCGAAATTTTGTTCCCACAAATCGAGGATGAACAAATTCAAAAACAGATTGAAAAATTAGCAGCCACAAAAACGGCGAATAGCATGGAAGAAAAAATTGTTGAACCACAAAAAGCAACCACTACATTTGAAGATTTTGCAAAACTCGATTTGCGTGTGGGAACCATTATTGAAGCCGAAAAAATGCCAAAAGCCAACAAACTTTTGGTTCTAAAAGTAGATACAGGATTAGATGTTAGAACTATTGTTTCTGGCATTGCAGAACATTTTTCTCCAGAAGAAGTGATTGGAAAACGGGTAACGATTTTAATTAATTTGGCACCAAGAGCTTTACGCGGAGTAGAAAGTCAGGGCATGATTTTGATGACCAACAATGCAGAAGGAAAATTGGTTTTTGTAAATCCAGATGCAGATGGAGTGGAAAATGGTAGCTTGATCAGTTAAAAAATTAAAATATGAACCCAAAAATAATCGCCTTCGATGCTGACGACACACTTTTCGTGAACGAACCTTATTTTCAAGAAGTAGAACAAGAATTCTGTGCTTTAATGAGCGATTATTTATCTAGCCAAGGCCTGTCTCAGGAATTATTTAAAATTGAAATTGCCAATTTAGATTTATATGGTTACGGAATCAAAGGGTATATTTTATCGATGGTTGAAGCTGCAATGACCATTTCTAACAATACCATTTCAATAGAAATAATCGAGAAAATTATTCAGCTTGGAAAAGAATTGCTCCAAAAACCAATTGAATTGCTTGACGGTGTTGAAGATACGCTGAAAGCATTACACGGAAAATACAAACTAATTGTTGCCACAAAAGGAGATTTAAAAGACCAACAAAGCAAGTTGCATCGCTCTGGTTTAGGACATTATTTTCATCATATCGAAGTGATGGCAGACAAACAAGAATTGAATTACACCAAACTTTTGAACCGCTTAGAAATTCAACCCAACGAGTTTTTTATGATAGGAAACTCATTAAAATCTGATGTCTTGCCTGTTTTGGCCATCGGCGGATTTGCCGTTCATATTCCTTTTCACACCACTTGGGAACACGAAAAAATTGCCCACAAAGTTGAACATCCTAATTTTAAAACTTTGGAGCACATTACGGATGTTTTAGGGCTGTTATTGGAGGATAGAAGATAGAGGAAAGAGGAAAGAGGAAAGAAGATAGAAGAAAGAAGAAAGAAGAAAGAAGAAAGAAGAAAGAAGAAAGAAGAAAGAAGAAAGAAGAAAGAAGAAAGAAGAAAGAAGAAAGAAGAAAGAAGAAA
>CALPKO020000047.1 GCA_943324165.2 Bdellovibrio sp. ZAP7
ATCGATTTTTTAAAAGCGAACGATAACAAAATGGACTTAAATGTTTTGAAAATAAAATCTGATTTGAGCGGCAAAAAATGGGACGCTGCGATGAAGAATTTAGCCAAAAATGGATTGACAAAAGTTGCTTTAGAAAACGAAACTAAAACAGTTTATATAAATTAATTTACTGCTTAAACTTCAAAGGCAAATGCACCACTTTTTTGGTTTCAAAAAATTCATTTTCAAAGAAATCAGCAATATTATATTCTTTTGCCTTTGGAAAATCTTTTAATTCTTCGGTTAAATCGCCACCTTTCAAGTAGAGAATGCCATTTTTGAGTTCGTGTTTGTTATGTTTTTTGATTTTATCTTTCACCCAACCCACAAAATCTGGCATATTGGTGACCGCACGACTCACTATAAAATCAAAATCACCTTTCGCGTTTTCGGCACGCATTTGCTCGGCTTTAACATTTGTCAATCCTAAACTTTCCGCAACCGCTTTAACCACATTTATTTTTTTCAAAATTACATCTATCAAATAAAAACGGGTTTCTGGAAACAAAATCGCTAATGGAATTCCAGGAAATCCTCCACCTGTTCCAACATCTAAAATATAAGTTCCTGGCTCGAACTGTTGAATTTTCGCTATTGCTAATGAATGTAACACGTGTTTTGTGTACAATTCATCAATGTCTTTTCGAGAAATCACATTTATTTTGGAATTCCAATCTTTATAGAGTAGTTCTAAATTTTGAAATTGGTTTTTTTGACTTTCAGTTAAATCTGGAAAATATTTTAGAATTTCTTCCATGTTTTTAATTTTTTTAACAAAAGTAATACTTTAGATTTGAAATATTTATGTGAATTTTGACTTTCCAAAAATTTATAATAATTATATTTGCAAATATTATATAAAAACATGACCACTACCATCCCTACATTTTCAAAACATGACAATTTAAAATTCTTCAGAACTTTAAACAGTCGGGTTAACGCTTATTTCAAAGACAACAACATTCAAAAAACTGGAAACTGGAAAATTCACTTGAAAACAATTATATTGTTTTCTGTTTTCTTGACACCTTATTTTTTGATTTTAACATTAGAAATGTCCATCTGGACGCAACTTTTACTCAATGTAATCATGGGTATTGGAATGGCTGGTATTGGAATGAACGTAATGCACGATGGCAATCACGGCTCGTATTCTACAAAATCTTGGGTCAACAAATTTATGGGCGGAAGCATCTATGTTCTTGCTGGGAATGTTTACAATTGGCAGGTGCAACACAATGTTTTGCACCATACTTACACCAATATTCACGGTCACGACGAAGATTTAGATGCAGGAAGAATCATCCGTTTTACGCAAAATGCAGAATGGAAAAAATTTCATAAATTCCAACATTACTATTCATTCATTTTATATGGTTTATTGACTTTTAATTGGTCTTTAACCACCGATTTCAAACAAATGAAAGCCTATTTGGATAGAAAATTATCATACGGCGAACCACAAAGTCCAAAAAGATTGTGGACAGTTTTGGTAATTACTAAAATAATTTATGCTATCATTTGGATGGCTTTGCCAATGCTTTTGGGCGTAATTTGGTGGAAAGTAATTTTAGGATTTTTTGTGATGCACTACGCTGCTGGATTAATACTAAGTATTGTTTTTCAATTGGCACATGTGGTAGAAGAAACTACAAATCCGATTCCAAATGAAGATGGTGAAATGGAAAATACATGGGCCATTCACCAATTGTACACTACGGCTAATTTTGCTCCGAAAAACAAAATAGTGAATTGGTTTACCGGTGGATTGAACCATCAAGTAGAACATCATTTGTTTCCGCACATTAGCCATGTTCATTATGGAAAAATTGCCGAAATTGTGAAACAAACTGCTTTTGAATGCAACTTGCCTTACAACGAATTCAAAACCATGAGAAGTGCTGTTATTGCTCATTACAAGCATTTGAAAGATCTGGGACAACAACCGCAAATAGCATAAAAAATATAAAATAAATCCCGAGTTTAACTTGGGATTTTTTATTTTTACACTTTTAAAATAAAATTTAACTACAAACCATTCACAATGAATCCACTTTCGGACAGAATCAATAATCTATCTACATCACAAACTTTGGCAATGGCAGCATTGGCAAGAGAATTAAAAGCGCAAGGAAAAGACATTATCAGTTTAAGTTTGGGCGAACCCGATTTTAATACACCCGATTTTATAAAAGAAGCGGCAAAAAAAGCCATTGATGAAAATTATTCAACTTATTCTCCGGTTGATGGTTATATGGAATTGAAAGAAGCCATATGCAGAAAATTCAAACGCGATAATAATTTAGACTATAAGCCAGCCAATATTGTGGTTTCTACCGGAGCAAAACAATCGCTTTACAACCTTGCACAAGTTTTGCTGAATGACGGAGATGAAGTTATTCTTCCTGCCCCATTTTGGGTTTCTTATTCAGAAATTATCAAAATGTCTGGCGGAATTCCGGTTGAGGTGCCAACTTCAATCGACAATGATTTTAAAATGACACCAGCGCAATTAGAAGCTGCAATTACACCAAAAACAAAAATGCTTTGGTACAGTTCACCATGTAATCCGAGCGGTTCAGTATATTCTCGAGAAGAATTTACTGCCTTGGCAAAAGTATTGGAAAAATATCCAAATATCTATATTGTTGCAGATGAAATTTATGAGCATATCAATTTTTCTGGAACTTTTTGCAGTATGGCATCGATCCCTGGAATGTTTGACAGAACCATTACAGTAAACGGCGTTGCAAAAGCTTTTGCCATGACAGGTTGGAGAATTGGTTATATTGGCGCACCAGAATTCATTGCAAAAGCATGTACAAAAATGCAAGGGCAAGTTACTTCCGGAGCCAATTCAATTGCTCAAAGAGCGACAATTACCGCTGTTGATGCAGATCCAAGTGTTTTGAAATATATGGTTAATGCTTTCCACAGCCGTAGGGATTTAGTGGTTGGGTTAATTCGTGAAATTCCAGGCTTGAAAATCAATGTTCCAGAAGGAGCATTTTATGTTTTCCCTGATGTTTCTTCGTTTTTCGGAAAGACTTTGAGAGGTACAACCATCAAAAATGCCGATGATTTTTCGATGTATTTGCTTTCAGAAGCTAACGTTGCAACCGTAACCGGTGACGCTTTTGGCGACCCAAAATGCATTCGTTTTTCTTATGCTACAAGCGAAGAACAACTGATCGAAGCAATGAGAAGAATAAAAGAAGTTTTGGCTTAAAATTTCAAAAAGTCAAACGATTTAAGGTCAATGAAAAAAATATTTAAACTCATTCTCAACACAATTCCGCGTCCAATCCTGATTAGATTGAGTTTTTTGGCGAAACCAATTTTGGCTTTCTTGTTAAAAGGAAATCAGTTTACAGATCCAATTGACGGAAAGAGTTTCAGTATGTTTTTGCCTTACGGATACGGAAAACAAAGAAATAACGTTTTGTCTCCAAGCACTTTGTCTTTAGAGAGACATCGTTTGTTGTGGCTTTATCTAAAAAACGAGACTTCCTTTTTTACTGAAGCCGAGAAAAAGAACGTTTTGCATTTTGCGCCAGAGCAAGCATTTTACAAACTTTTCAGAAATCAAAAAAACATAGCTTACACCACAACCGATTTACTTTCTCCGTTGGCAGATGTGAAAGCAGATATTTGCAACTTACCGTTTGAAGATAATGCTTATGATTATATTTTTTGCAACCACGTTTTAGAACATATTCCAGATGATACAAAAGCCATGAACGAATTGTTTCGGGTCTTGAAACCAAATGGGATGGCGATTCTTCAAATTCCTCAAGATTTAAATCGTGCCAGTACTTTTTCAGACGATACAATAACCAATCAAAAAGAAAGAGCAGCCATTTTCGGACAATATGATCACGTTAGAATTTATGGAAGAGATTATTTTGACAAATTAAGAAGCATTGGTTTTAAAGTGGTTGAGGAAGATTATACTGCCAAAATTGCTCCTGAATTAGTCGAAAAATATTGCTTAGCCAAAGGTGAAATTATTCCAATTTGCTTTAAAAATTAAAAAAACCACAAATATTTGTTGCATTAAATATTTTAGTACCTTTACAAACCTGAAATCATTTTTATGTCAAAAAATATTTTTTTAGCCTTGCTTTTTTTAGCAATTTCGTATGTTTCATATGCTCAATCTGAAAAAGAAATTGCTCCGCCGTACAACATAAAAACGGTTAGTTTTGTAATAAACGGACAAAACTCAGTTCCGTTATTTCGCCTAAATGATAGTTTTCAACTTCAATTTGATGACCTTTACGGCGATGAAGCCAATTACTATTATCAAATTGTTCATTGTGATTACGATTGGAAAAAATCGCAACTCAGTCCGGCAGAATATATTCAAGGGTTTGACGATCAACGCATTCAAGAATATTATAATTCGTTTAATACACTTCAAATTTATTCACACTATAAATTAAGTTTTCCCAACAAATTCACCCGTTTTCTGGTTAGCGGAAATTATTTGTTAAAAATAGTAAACGAAGCCAAAGAAGTAGTTTTTTCGAGAAAATTTGTAATTTATGAAGATTTAGTCAACGTTCCGATGCAGGTAAAAAGAGGCAGAAATTTAAAAAATATAGAAGGTAAGCAAAATTTAGATTTCGCAATAAAATCACAAACTATTCAATTTCAAAGTCCACTTCAAAATGTGAAGATTTCAATTTTAAAAAACAGTCAATTTAATACTGCCATTAATAACATCAAACCAATGTACACTATAGGAAATGATTTGATTTATAAATATGATGGAGAGACTCAATTTTGGGCTGGTAATGAGTTCCTTTTTTTTGAAAATAAAAACATCCAAGCAGCAGCAAACAATGTCGCTTTTATCGATTCCAAAGGGGTTTACAATGCTCATTTATACACCAATAATGCCAGAGCAAACAATGTCTACACCTACTATCCAGATATAAACGGCAACTTTGTTGTGAAAAATATAAATGCAGAAAACAATGAACTCGAAGCAGATTATGCTTGGGTATATTTTAGTTTTTCTGCTCCCGCTTATTTTGGTAAAAGTGATATTTACGTGACTGGAATGTTCAATAATTTCGCTTTAACTGCTGAAAATAAAATGGATTACAACAAAGAAAAGGCAATTTATGAAAAAGCGATTATGATCAAACAAGGGTTTACCAATTATCAATATACAATTCTTGATGAAAAAGGAGCTGTTGATGAGGAAAACAACTTAGATGGAAATTTTTGGCAAACTGAAAACAACTATTCTATCTTGGTTTACTATCGTGAAAATGGGCAACGTTTTGATCGAATTATAGGAAAAGGAATAGCTAGCTCAGTAGACATTATCAATTGATTAATTTAAGGAAATTGAATCCAAATTTTATTTGGATTACGTAAATTTGCATTTTAAAAACTTTTTCGAAAAAATGGTTTCTCAAATCACAAGGGGTATAAAAATTTCAGTATTAACGAGTTTTGAAGGCACCTACTTCAAAAACCACCAGCTTCATTTTGCTTTTTCTTACGAAATTACGATTGAAAATCATTCGAAAGATTCTGTTCAATTGGTTACTCGCCACTGGGAAATTTTCGACGCTTTGAATGACGTTGAAATCGTTGATGGAGAAGGTGTTATAGGGAAAAAACCAGTATTGAAACCAGGAGAGAAACACACTTACAGTTCTGGCTGTCTTTTATCTTCACCTTTTGGAGCAATGCATGGGTATTTTAATATGATTAATTTTACTTCAACTCGAAATTTCAGAGTTACAGTGCCAAGTTTTAGATTAAGCGCTCCTTTTGCTTTGAATTGAAATTAAAAACTAACTACAACCTAAAAAACATTTTTGCTTAGTTTGTAGCAAATCGAATTATGCAAAACCAAGTTATTTGATCATTAGGAAGCAATAAGGGCGAAAAATCGCTTCAAATTAATGCTGCAATTGCTCAAATTCATTTGCAAATTGGAACAGTAATAGAAGTTTCATCGCTGTATCAATCCGATTCTTGGGGATTTGAAAGCGATGATTTTTTTAATTGTATCATTTTAATTCACACCGAAAAAACACCTTTAAAGATTTTATCTTCCATAAAAAAAATTGAAAAAGATTTTGGTAGAATAAAAAAACAAAATAATCAATATGAATCAAGAACAATTGATATTGACATCATTAGCTTTAATGATGAAATTATAAATCTCGAACAACTCGAAGTTCCACATCCGCAAATGCAAAACAGACTTTTTGTTTTAATGCCGTTAAATGATATCAAATTAAAATACTTCCATCCAATTTTAAAAAAAAATTGCACCGATTTGTTGCAAGATTGTGAAGATAAAACCAATTGCCAATTCATTCAAAACTTGGAAAAACCATTGCTAAATTTTAATTTAAACCAGTTCAATTACATTGCCATTGAAGGAAATATCGGAGCAGGCAAAACCACTTTAGCAAACAAAATAGCACAAGATTTTAATGCAAAAACAGTTTTAGAGAGATTTGCGGACAATCCGTTTTTACCGAAATTTTATAAAGACCAGAATCGCTATGCCTTTCCCTTAGAAATGTCTTTTTTGGCAGATCGCTATCAGCAATTATCAGATGACTTAGCGCAATTTGATTTATTTAAAGATTTTATAATTGCTGATTATCATATATTTAAATCATTAATTTTCTCGAAAGTCACTCTGAATGAAGATGAATTTAGACTTTACAAAACCCTTTTCGATATCATTTACAAAGAAATGCCTAAGCCAGATTTGTACATTTATTTGTATCAAAATACAGCACGCCTTTTGCAAAATATTAAAAGGCGAGGACGCGTTTACGAGCAAGAAATTCCTTTTGAATATTTAGAAAAAATCAACAAAGGTTATTTGGATTACATAAAATCTCAAACAGATTTAAACGTTTTGATAATAGATGTTTCAGACAAAGATTTTGTGAAAAAACAGCAAGATTACCTTTATATTTTAGAAGCAATTGGCGCAAAAATAAATTCCTAATTTTAGTAATAAATATTCCTTGCCGCTCGAAAAGTGTTTGCGTGCGCTTCTATAATTGTTTTTATTTCGGGAGAATAGCCTCCGCCCATACTTACTTGAACAGGAATTTCAAATCTTTGACACAAAGACAAAACAAAAGCATCACGTTTTTTGCAACCTTCAATGCTGCAAGATAGTTTTCCCAATTTATCGGATGCTAAAATATCAACACCCGCCAAATAGAAAATAAAATCTGGTTTTTGTTTTGCGATTAGTTCAGGAAGAATTTCTGTCAAAATCGACAAATACTCTTGGTCTTTTGTGTCGTCATTTAATGCAATATCCAAATCAGAAATTTCTTTTTTGAAAGGATAATTTGTTTTTCCATGCATTGAAAAAGTAAAAACTTTGTTGTTGTTAGCAAAAATTTCAGCAGTTCCATTGCCTTGATGCACATCTAAATCTACAATTAAGATTTTTGAAGCTAATTTTTTATTTAATAAATATTGTGCCGCTATGGCTTGGTCATTCAACAAACAAAATGCTTCGCCGCTGTTCGAAAAAGCATGATGCGTTCCGCCCGCAATGTTGAAAGCGATTTTGGTTTCAATCGCTTTCTCACAGCCAGAAATTGTGCCTTGAGCTATAATTAATTCTCTTTCAATCAATTCCTTAGAAAGCGGAAAACCTATTTTTCTTGCGGCTTTTGAATCTAAATTCAATTCGATTAATTTTGAAACATACTCTTGCGAGTGAACAGCCCAAACATCCTCTAAATTGGCTTTTTCAGGTTCGAAAAAATCTGTTTCAACAGCAGTTCCCTCAATCAAAAGTTGTTGTGGCAATAAATCATATTTCA
>CALPKO020000048.1 GCA_943324165.2 Bdellovibrio sp. ZAP7
AAAAAGTAGCCATTTCTCGTTTGGGTTCTGGCTCCCAATTGATGGCTTTTGTGAATGCAAAAAATCAAAATTGGAACAGTGAAAATCTTACATTTGAAATAGTAAATACGATTGACGGAGCAGTTGAAAGTTTGACCAATGGCAAATCTGACTATTTTATGTGGGAAAAATTCATGACCAAACCACTCGTCGATAAAGGTATTTTTAGAAAAATAGGCGAATGTCCAACGCCTTGGCCTTGTTTTGTGATTGCTGTTCGTGAGGAAGTCTTGAAAAATGACTTTGAAACCATTTCAAAAATACTTGACATTATAAATTTACAAACCTTAGAATTCAAATCCATCAATAATATTGATATTGTTTTGGCGAATCATTTCAATCAAAAAACAGAAGATATTCAAGAATGGTTGTCGTTGACAGCATGGTCACAAAACAACTTATCTGAAGAAACGTTAAACAAAATTCAAAATCAACTCTTTGACCTGAAAATTATTGATAAAAAAGGTACTTTTGCCGAAATCGTTTACAACAAACTGTAGCACTTTTTTTCGGTCAAAATGATAAATTTAAAAAGTATCGATTACAAGCTTCTCAAAGACAAACTTCAAGTAAAAAAACCTTGGGATCATGTTATCATTTTTGCTCTAAATTTTCTTATTACCATTCCAATTTTCATCATTCTGCACCAAAATATTGTTGATCCAAATTGGTATTTTTCTTTGGACAGGATATTACTTTTTCTAGCAATTTTAGCGTTCAATCAATTAGTTTTAAGGGCTTTAAGAACGATTCTGATAGTTTGTATTTTTCTATATTTAATCGCTCTTGTTTACGGAAGTATTTTTGGAAATTATGGTTTTTCAACTGTAGCAGAAAATTATCGCTCGATGATGTATTCTATGGCAGAAGACCCAAATCCGCAAGATATTTTTATCTCCAAATTGCTGCCATTTCCAAACAAAAATAAAATCCTGGAGTCCATAAATTTCGACAACCCAAGAGTTAGAAATTTTGCACTTTCTGCCACGGTCAAAAATTTCAGAGATACGAAAGGGTTTTATCAATTCCGAACAAAAATACAATGTCTAGCAGTTTTTAAAGAAATCAATGAACGCTGGAATTACGTAAACGACCCAAAAGGGCAAGAATATATTGCCAAGGCGAGCGAGTCGGTTCAACATTTTTCGGGAGATTGCGACGATCATGCCATTTTAATGGCTGCTTGTGTTCGGGCAATTGGCGGAACTCCGCGCATCATAAATACTGGAAATCATCTTTATCCTGAGATTTTGATTGGCACCAAAAGCGATTTCGAATCCATCCATTACCTCATTAAAGAAGTGCTTTTTAAAAAGGAAAGTAACAACAAAAAGATCAATTACCACATCGACGAACGCGGACAAATTTGGCTAAATCTCGATTATACTGGCAAATATCCGGGAGCTCCTTTTCTGTCCGAAGAAATTTTAGGTGAATTGACTTTGTATTGATTTTTTGAATCACAACACTAATTTCAAATCAAATTAAGTCCCGCTTTCCTTCCAAATCTTTTCTAGCTTTGAATGCTAGAAAAGGATTTTCCATACAATCGGGGATAATTCACCCATTTACGACTGCGAATTAACTCCGCTTAATCAATAAATTTCTTATAGTTATTTGTATCAACCCTGGCTTTTAAATCATGAAGTAAATTATATAAACCAAAAAACGTTCTATTGATATAAATAAAATGTTCCGAACCACGGTTGCCATTCATTTTTTTGAGTTGCGAATCTTTGGTCAACTTTTCACCTAATTCAGCAATTTGCTCAAAAAAATCATCATCAGAGAAATCAAAAAATGCTCCATGAAATGGTTTTGTAAACAACGATAAAAGACCGTGAAATAATTCTGTGAAATAAGCAATTTCTTTCGGAGAATCATCTTTGCGCAAAATTTCTAATTGGTACATTTTTTCGGAAAACAAAACCGGATTATCAATAATGTCTGGCACCGACAATTCAAAATAGGGAAAATAAAAAGAATCAGGAACTTTTTTTATGCAACCAAAATCAATTGCTATCAGATTTCTCTCATTATCAATCAAGAAATTTCCGGGATGCGGATCTGCGTGAACTTGTCGCAAACCATGCATTTGAAACATATAGAAATCCCATAGCGCTTGACCCAATTTGTCTCCTTCTTTTCTATCGGTGTTGTGAGCGGTAAATTCAGACAAATGCTCCCCTTCCATCCAATCCATCGTAATGGTTTTTTTAGAAGAAAGTTCAGGATAATATTTTGGGAATTTCAAATTTGGAATATTTACACACGCTTGTGAAATAGCAATTCCTTGTTCGATTTCTAATTCGTAATCGGTTTCTTCGAGCAATTTAAACTCAACTTCTTTGAAATACCTTTCAGAATCTTTGCCTTGAAGGTTGAACATTTTAATGGCAAACGGTTTTACGATTGCTAAATCTGAACTGATACTTTCCGCTACGCCAGGATATTGGATTTTCACAGCAAGATTTTTCCCGTCTTTGGTTGCTTTATGTACCTGACCGATACTGGCAGCATTTACAGAATCTGGCGTAAACGAATCGTATATTGTTTCAGGATATTCTCCCAAGTATTTTTTAAAAGTTTTTCTGACCAATGGCGCAGACAATGGTGGAACTGAAAATTGCGCCAAAGAAAATTTTTCAACATAAGCTTTAGGCATAATATTTTTGTCCATGCTCAACATTTGCGCTACTTTTAACGCGCTTCCCTTTAAATTCTTCAGGCCATCATATATGTCTTCCGCATTATTTTCGTTTAATTTTTCTTTGGTCAAAGATGGATTAATCATCTTTTCACCATAATACGCAACATAATTTCCTCCAACTTTAAAACCTGTTTTTACCAATTGTCCGGCACGTTCGATTTTTGTGGTTGGAATTTTGTCTAATGTTTTCATTTATTTAGCATTTTTTGAGAAATGCAAAGTCTTTTTTTTTTGAATAATAAATTATCGCATTTTACTTTCTTTCCACAAAAATTTCCCTAAATCAAATAAACTCTCTAAAGGTTTTGTGTCTAATAAATCTACAACCGTATTGACAGATTTCTCGATAATGATGTCTGTTTTTTCAAAACCTTTTGATCTGTCATCTAACCAAAACTTCAAAATAAACAAAAATTGAATCCAAGCGCCTTCAGAAAAAATTGGTTGGGTTATTTTAGATACTTTATTGTCGTTTTCTGAAGTGCTGGTTTGCATTATATCAAGAACAAAATCTTTAAAGCGGTTGCGCAATTGTTTTAGCTGTTTTAAATTTTTCATCCCTTCTTTATTTTCTTCTAAAGAAAAAACAACATAACTCCTGTTTAAGGTTAAAATCTCAAACATGGTGAAATATAAAGTCAGCAGCTTATTTTTGTCGGTATAGGAAAAGTAATTTTCGTCTTTTTCAATTGTTGTTACGGCATTTTCGAAAAACTTCACCCAAATGGATTCTTTTACTGCATCTAAAGAACCGTAAAAGCTATAAAAATCAGCTTCTTCGATATGGTTGTTTTTACAAAACACGTACACATTTTTTGTATTGTGATTGTTTTCTAAAACATCATTCATATAAAAACCGATGATTTTATCTTCATCTAAAAGTGTTTTTTCTTCTTTAACTTTCTTTGTTGTTGCCATTACAAAATGATTTTAAATTTGCTGTAAAGATATTGCTTTGTTTAATTATATTACGAAATCATTAAACAAAAATTTGTTAAATTTTAAAAAGTAGATTGGTCGAATTAAAATTTTCTAGATAAATAATCTTGTAGTAAAATTGTAGCTGCAATTTCATCAATCAAAGCTTTGTTTTGACGTTGCTTTTTTTTCAAACCGCTGTCAATCATTGTTTGGAAAGCCATTTTTGAGGTAAACCGTTCATCTACTTTTTCCAATGGAATTAAAGGAAATGTTTGTCCGAATTTTTCAATAAATTTTTCGATTATTTCGGCACTTTCAGAGGGCTGACCATTCATTTGTTTTGGTTCGCCAACAAGCACTCGTTCCACTTTTTCTGTAGTAAAATATTGTTTTAAGAAATCAAACAAATCGCCTGTCGGAATGGTTGTTAATCCAGAAGCGATGATTTTCATCTCGTCGGTAACTGCTATTCCTGTTCGCTTTGCGCCGTAATCAATTGCTAAAACTCTTGGCATTATATTTTTTTGATTGTACAATATTTATCAAACAAAGGTAATTGTTTTAACCAAAAAAATCCTTGAAGAGGAGGATTTAAGTTTGGTGCTGAAAGAAAAGTAATTCAACATCTTGAGAAAAGCAATCTGACTAACATTATATGAATGAAATCCAAAAGCAAGAATTAATGACAAATATACTTATGATTCATCTTTGGTTGTTTTGACCAATCCAATTCCCGAAATAAAAAACACAACTCCTAATACACCATAAATAATTAAAGATTTGACATCGCGATTACTACCGTTAGTTGTAGAAAAAACTATTGCCGTGTAAATCAATCCACCAAGACCTAAAAGCGTTAAAATGGCGCCGAACATCCTTTTTAAATTCATAATATAGTTTTTAAATCACTTAAAATTAAAGTGCTAAGATGAGGAATCTACTGCCAAGTAATTTACATATTTACTTAAAAAAGTTATGATATTTTTGCAGAAAACAAGATGTTTCGTTGTGTTTATAAAAACATTTTTTTACTGGAAAACAAAAAAAAGAGTCCGAATAAATCCGAACTCTTTTCAAAATAATAACCTTAAAAAACTATCTTAAACTGAAACTCGTTTTAGAAACCAAATCGCTTTTGTCAAATATATTTACAAAATAGGTTCCCCTTTCGAAGTCCTTGCCTTTTCCATCTAAAAATTCACAAACATCAACTGATTTTCCGTCATAGCTTACTTTAGTTGTAAAACTATATGTCAGCGAAGTTTCACCAAAATTTTCGGTTTGTTTATCGCCCAAAACATTGTTTTTAGCATCAATTATTTGGACAAAATAAGTTTTATCTCCTGATTTTGTAACAACATTTGCTGCGATAGAAAAACAAACTTTCAATTTATCAGCGCGACTTGCTTTGTCTGTATCAATTTGTTTACCTGAACTTCTTTGCTTGATAGCTTGTGTCCGTAAATTCATTACCACTAATTTTGAAGCTTTTTCAACCGTTTTAGCCAAATTTTCATTTTGAACCACCAGTGTATCGTTGAATTTCTTTTGTTCTCCTAAAACTAAAATTGTACTATCCCGTTGAACAGTTAAAGTTTCATTGGCTTTTTTAAGATTTTCGTTTTCTGCAACTAGCGACTTCATTTTTGATTGTAAAGCAACAAATTGGGACCTGTATTTTCTTAAAGAAGCTGTATCTCCTTTAGATTTTTTTAAATCAGAAATTAAATTGATTACTTTTTCACGTTCTGCAATCAAATCGTCTGAAAGCGCTGTTTTGTCCTCTATGGCTTTATCATAAGTAGTTTTTAGAATTGCAAGAGAATCTAAAACATTGTCTTTTTCAGATTTTACGGTCAACAATTCAGTGTCGACTGCTTTTGCATCTTTTGTCATTTTGAAAATGTAGGCTAAACTTCCTAACAGCAAAAGTGCTAGCACAACAACAACTGCTTTCAAACTCGAATTACTTTTTTGATTTTCC
The DNA here is from genome assembly GCA_943324165.2 of Bdellovibrio sp. ZAP7. Lineage (GTDB taxonomy): Bacteria > Bacteroidota > Bacteroidia > Flavobacteriales > Flavobacteriaceae > Flavobacterium. The sequence goes on from CALPKO020000048.1 coordinate 5,655, forward strand.
ATAGATTTAAAATTTTAATTTAAATATTGAGCTGTTTAGATTATTTTACAAACAAATTTAAAAATTTAACGGTGCTCGAGCACATAATTAACGAAAGTTTATAGTTTTATATTATTTTTGTGGAAATTTAATTTTCTGATGGAAAAACTAAACCCTTTTACACTTTCTGACCTTGCAAAAATAACTAATTTTAGGAGTGGCGAAATTAAATTTGGCGAAAAAATGTTCACCATTCCTAAAGATAGTAATGTTGAACATTTTTTATCGACTTGCGAAGCACCCTATGTGTTGTTTGGTATTCCAGAAGACATTGGAATTCGCGCCAATTATGGTCGTCCGGGTGCAGCATCAGCATGGGAAAGCACTATAAAAAGCATAGCCAATATACAACACAACCGTTTTTGCAAAGGAAGTAAGCTTTTGATTTTAGGCACTTTGGATGTAAAACAAGAAATGGAAGAAGTCAAAGATTTAGATTTCAACGTTACTGAAGACCGAGCAAAATTAAGTAAACTGGTTCAGAAAATAGACAAAGAAGTAGCCCATATCATTTGTACGATTGTAAAAGCCGGCAAAATTCCAATCGTTATTGGCGGAGGTCACAACAACGCTTATGGCAACATAAAAGGTACTGCTTTAGCAAAAGGAAAACCAATAAACGCAATTAATTTTGATGCACATTCCGATTTTAGAATCTTAGAAGGAAGACATTCTGGGAATGGATTTTCGTATGCTTTTGAAGAAGGTTTTCTAAAAAAATATTTTATTTTCGGACTTCATGAAAGCTATACTTCTAAAAGTGTTTTAGACATTATAAAAAAAATTGAAGACCGCGTTCGTTATAATACTTATGATGAAGTAAACATTCGCAAGCAAAAAAACTTTGACCAAGAACTTTTTCAAGCATTGAATTTTATAAAAAATGATCCTTTTGGCATCGAAATAGATTTAGATGCTTTACCTAATATCGCGAGTAGCGCTATGACCATGAGCGGTTATTCCGTAGAAGAAGTAAGACTGTTCGTGAGTTATTTTGCGCAAAATAGCAATGCCGCTTATCTGCACATTTGCGAGGGAGCTCCTGACCTCGGTGAAGAAAAAAACAACCACCTCATCGGAAAATTAATTGGCTACTTGGTTACCGATTTCATCAAAGCCAACTACAAAGAGGATTTGTCGAAATAGTCAAAAACTAAAATCCGAAAATTTAAACCTATCTTTACCCATCATTTGTGCCTAATTTTAAGCGCATAACACAATTATTTATATGTTATTTGAAGATTTATCACTTTCTAAAAGTATCCAAAAAGCAGTTTTTGAATTAGGCTATTTAGAGCCAACTCCTATACAGCAACAAGCTATTCCTTTGGTTTTGAAAGGCAGCGACCTTATTGGTTGCGCACAAACTGGAACAGGAAAAACCGCGGCGTTTGCCATCCCCATTATTCACCAATTGCACCGCATTGTAGGTTCATCGAAAAAAGCAAAAGAAATTCGTTGCCTTGTCGTAACTCCTACAAGAGAGCTTGCTGTTCAAATTGGTCAAAATTTTGATCAATATGGAAAATATACCAACCTAACTCAATTGACTATTTTTGGTGGCGTTTCACAAGTGCCTCAGGTGGATACTTTGAGAAAAGGTGTTGACATTTTGATTGCTACTCCCGGAAGATTACTCGATTTACACAAACAAGGGTTTATAGATTTAGACCATTTGCACACGCTAGTTTTAGACGAAGCAGACCAAATGCTAGACATGGGATTTGTGAATGATGTAAAAAAAATCGTGAAACTAACGCCAAACAACCGTCAAACCTTATTGTTTTCTGCTACGATGCCAATCGCCATCAGAGAATTAGCAGAAATGTTTTTGAAAAATCCTGAAACTGTTTCGGTTTCACCTGTTTCTTCAACCGCAGAAAATGTCGAACAAAAAGTTTATTTTGTAGATAAAACAGAAAAAAGAAATCTTTTGTACCATTTGATAAAAAACGATAATTTATCTGATGTTTTGGTTTTTTCAAGAACAAAACATGGCGCAGATAATGTGGTTAAAGCTTTGCGAAAAAACGGAATTGCTGCCGAAGCCATTCATGGGGATAAATCTCAAAATGCCCGTCAAAGGGTTTTAGATGCCTTTAAAAAGAAAGAAGTTGGCGTTTTAGTGGCGACAGATATCGCTGCGCGAGGACTCGATATCGA
>CALPKO020000049.1 GCA_943324165.2 Bdellovibrio sp. ZAP7
AGCAAAAGAGCTGATTATTGCGATTCCGATTTTCCAATCGTAGCCCAAAGGTTTGATGACAGGTTCAATGGCCTTACCCATAATTCCGATATAGGAATTTTCTAGTTTATATGATGCGATTTTGGTGTTCAATTCCGTTTCTGAAATAGGAATTTTTGTTTGTTTGGTAACAATTGCTGTTGCGTTATCGAAATTTTTACTTGGCCCGTAAGAAGCTAAAAACCATAAAATAATTGAAATAGCAAGGATTATTTTTCCGGCACCAAACACAAATGCTTTGGTTTTTTCGATAACGTTTAAACCCACATTTTTGAATAATGGCAACTTATAATTGGGCATTTCAACTACAAAAAATGTTTTCCCTTTGATTTTTAAAATTTTATTCAAAATCCAAGCAGATAGAATTGCAGTTCCAAAACCTATCAAATACAGCATCATCAGTGCCAAACCTTGCGTGCTTAAAACACCAAACAGTCTTGTTTTCGGAATTACCAAAGAAATAATGATGGAATAAACCGGTAATCTTGCCGAACAAGTTGTAAAAGGTGTTACCAAAATTGTAATCAATCTTTCTTTCCAGTTTTCGATGTTGCGTGTTGCCATAATTGCTGGAATGGCGCAGGCCGTGCCCGAAATTAAAGGGACTACACTTTTACCAGAAAGCCCGAACCTTCGCATTATTTTGTCCATCAAAAACACAACCCGACTCATATAGCCACTTTCTTCTAAAATGGAAATGAACATAAAAAGAAAAGCGATTTGTGGAATAAAAATCACAATTCCACCGATTCCAGGAATTATTCCTTGCGAAATAAGATTGGTGAGGACGCCTTGCGGCAAATTATTATTAGCAAAAGTGCTCAGGTTTGCAAATGATTCGTCGATGAAATCCATCGGATAACTTGACCAATCAAAAATAGATTCGAAAATCAAAAGTAGAATGGCAACAAAAATAAAATAGCCCCAAAATTTGTGTGTTAAAACGCGGTCTAATTTACTTCTGAAGTCTGTTGCATTTTCAGTGTTAATTATTCTTCCAATTTTTAAAACATCATTAATAAATTGGTATCTTTTGATGGTTTCCTTTTGTTGTAATCTTTTTAAATCGGAGTTTGATTTGGCGAAATTTTTAGTCTCAACAACATTTTTATTGAGGTTTGAAAAATTTACATCTTGCGTAATTACCAGCCATAATTTATATAAAGATTGATTTGGAAAAGCCCTTCTTAATCCTTCAAAATAGGCGTTATCAATACTTGAAGCATTCAAACACGGCGCTGTGGAAAGTGATTTATAATTAACAATCAGGTTTTTTAAATTGTCAATTCCGATTTTTTTTCTAGAACTAACGAGCGCAATTTTTGTATTTAGCTGTTCTTCTAAATAGTTAATATCCAGTGTGATTCCTTTTAATTCCATTCGGTCAATCATGTTAATGACCAAAATTGTTGGAATTTCTAAATCTTTAATTTGGGTGAAAAGCAGTAAATTTCTTTTTAAATTTTCGATATCGGTGACCAAAATAGCAACATCGGGATAATCTTTATCGTTTTTGTTCAGCAATAATTCGATTACAACATTTTCATCTAAAGAACTTGCATTTAAGCTGTATGTGCCAGGCAAGTCAAGGATTTCTGCCTTAAAACCATTTTGCAGGTTACAAACACCATGTTTTTTTTCGACAGTAATACCGGGATAATTGCCCACTTGTTGATTTAAACCCGTTAACTGATTAAAGACCGAGGTTTTTCCAGTGTTTGGATTACCAATTAATGCTACTTTTATATTTTGATTTTGATGCATTTAGAATTATTCAGAACAAATTTCGACTTGAATTTTGCAAGCAGTTTCTAACCTAATGGCAAGGAAACTGTCGTTAATATTCAAAAAAAGTGGATCTCCGAAAGGTGCAATTTGAAGTATTTCAACAGTATTTCCTGGCAAACAACCCATTTCGATTAGTTTTAGAGGAATTTCGTCAATATCAAAATCTTTGATAATGGCTTTTTGACCAATTTTAAGTTGAACGACTGAAGTTTGCAAATCTTATTTAGATTGAATTAAGATTACAAAAGTAAGATTTAAATATGAAAGGAAAGGGTCTCGATTTGCAATTTTTTTCAATTATAACAAATTTTTTGAATTGTTTAATCATCTTCTTTTAGCAAAAAGTTGATGTCTGCTATCAAGCGTTGTGTTTCTTCTTTTTTTGTTCCGTCGTAAAATCCTCTAATTCGTTTTTTTGTGTCTACTAAAACCAAATTTTCGGTATGAACCATGTCGTATAACTCTGAAGCATTTCCTGTTTTTACGACCAAATACGATTTTCTAGCTACATAATAAATTTCCTTTTTATCTCCGGTAACTAGATTCCATTTTTTATCAATTACTCCTCTTTCTAAAGCATATTTTTTCAAAACAGGCACGCTGTCTTGCTCTGGCAAAACCGAATGCGAAAGCAACATTACTTTGGAATTGTTCAAGAACGCATTTTGAACATCGACCAAATTGTTGGTCATAATCGGGCAAATGGTCTGGCAAGTGGTAAAGAAAAAATCGGCAACATATATTTTTCCGTCGTAGTCATTTTGAGTAACCGTTTTTCCATTTTGATTGGTAAAAGAAAAATTGGCAATGGTGTGGTACTTACTAACAAACTGAACTGAATCATCCACCATTTCTGGATTAACATCTGATGGATTCATTACAGGAAGTCTTTTCTTTGGATTTAAAAAACGATAGGAGAGCGTTAAAAATAAAATTGAAAAAATTAATAAAGTGAAAATAAAGACTTTATATTTTTTTAAAAATTGTAACATTTGAAATAAAATTTGAACAAATATAGGAATAAGTCAAAAAAAAATGGCCGAACGTTTGTTAATTTCAAAAAAATTAACTACGTTTTGATTACTTTTACTCAAATTATGAAAAAATGAAAAAATTAATACTTTTTGCAACTTTTATCAGTTTTTTTTCGAGTTATGCTCAATATAAACGACATGCTCCATGGATGGCCGCAGACAGTTTGTCCAAAACAAAAGACTTAAGTATTTTTACTTTGACCAATAATTTCAATGAATACTGGAAAAATAAAGATTATCAGAAAAAAGGAAGTGGTTATAAGCCATACAAACGTTGGGAATACCACTGGAAAAACAAAACGAATCCACAAGGTTTTTTAATAACTCCACAAGAAATGTGGGAAGCATTCAATAATAAAAAGAACCGCAAAACTTTTTCCACAAACGCAGTTCCGCCAAGTAATTGGGAGCCAATTGGTCCATTTACGCATACCAACACAGGATCCTGGTCGTCTGGTCAAGGGCGGGTAAATGTAGTTTATGTTGATCCAACAAATTCTAATACACTTTATATCGGTTCGCCAGCAGGTGGAATATGGAAATCAGTAAATGGTGAAAACTGGATACCGTTGTCCGATAATTTACCTCAAATAGGAATTTCTGGTATTGCAATAGACCCAAATAATGCTAATGTGATTTATATTTCTACTGGAGATACCGATGCGAACGATACTTATTCTGTTGGTGTTTTAAAATCTACCGATGGTGGACAAACATGGAATACTACAGGACTGACTTATATTTCGAGTGGAAATTCTACAGGAGATATTGTAATGAATCCGAGTAATTCAAATATGCTTTGGGTAGCTACCTCTAATGGACTTTATCGAACTACTAATGGCGGCACTACTTGGAGTGTAGCTAAACAAGGTGATTTTTCTCAAGGAAGGATAAGATTAAAGCCTGGCGATCCAACCACTGTGTATGCGTGTTCAGATTCTAAATTTTATAAATCAACCAATTCTGGGACAACTTTTACAAATGTTACGTCTGGCTTACCATCAAGTTCAAATCGTTTGATTTTAGATGTTACCGCTGCAAATTCGAATTATGTTTATGTTATGAGCGCAGGCACAGGCAATGGTTTTCAAGGCATTTATAAATCAATAAACGGCGGTTTGAATTTTACGAAAACTTCTGGCAATATCGATGTTTTTGATGGTTCAACACAAGCTTGGTATGATATGGCTTTTGCAGTTTCTCAAACCAACGCCGAAGAATTATATACTGGTTGCTTAAATGTATGGAAATCTACCGATGGTGGAGTTTCGGCTTTTCAGCTAAACAATTGGAGTTCGCCAACAAGTTTATCTTACACCCATGCCGACATTCATTATTTAAGATTTTTTGGTGACAAACTTTATTGTGGCAGCGACGGTGGTGTTTATGTTTCTCAAGACAATGGAAATCAATTTACAGATTTAACTGCCTCTGCACAAATAAGTCAGTTTTATAAAGTTGCAGTTTCAAAACAAACGGCTTCAAAAATGGTTGGAGGACTTCAAGACAATGGAGGACATGCCTACAGCGACAACCAATGGAAAAATTATTATGGTGCAGACGGAATGGATACTGCAATTGACCCAACAAATAGTAACTTATTTTACGGATTCATTCAAAACGGCGGTTCATTATACATCAGCAACAACGCAGGAAACTCAATCACTAGTGGAGTTGCATCGCCAGCTGGGGAAAATGGCAATTGGGTAACACCATTGCGCTCTAATTCTTTAGGTGAGATTTACGCTGGATATTCGAATTTATTTAAAATTGAAAACGGAGCTTGGGTTCAACAAAATGTCGCCTCTTTTGGAAGTGGAAATATTGATTTAGTCACCATTGATCCGAATTCTGATAATGTAATTTATGTTGTTAAAAATACTGAACTTTATAAAAGTACAGATAAAGGAATAAATTTCAATCTGGTTTATAATGCTTCTAGTGCAATTACTTCTGTAAATGTTCATTCCACTGATAGCAATATAATTTACATCACAACACAAGGAGTTTTGGGATTAGCGATGAAATCTACTAATGGTGGAAGTAATTTTACCAGCATTAATCAAGGAATTCCAAATATTGGTAAAAATGTAATTCTTCACCAAGGAAGAAATCCGAATAATCCAGTTTTTGTTGGAACAAGTTTAGGGGTTTATTATCGAGATGATACAATGACAGAATTTGAACCTTTTGACACTAATTTACCTAATGTTTCCGTAACAGATTTGGAAGTAAACTTAGAAGATGAAAAAATAATTGCAGCAACTTATGGGCGTGGTATTTGGACTTCTTCAATTGTCGTTGCTACACCACTATTTGATATTAAAGCAACAGCAATTCCTAGTCCTATTGCGTACAATATCAGTTGTGATTCAGATCCAATAATCCCGCAAGTTGTTGTGAAAAACAACGGCACAAATTTGATTAACAATGTAGATTTTACCTATTCTATCAATAATATTAACTACACTTATACCTTTAACGAACAAATTGCTTCTGGAGCATTTGCGACTGTTAGTTTGCCGCAAGTCACTTTAATTACAGGAGCTTACACCTTAATTATTACTGCAACTACAGCAAATGATGCTTTTAATGACAATAATGTCGCCAAAACCAATTTCTATATCAATGTTCCAGGAACAGTAAATAGTATTAATACTTTTGAAAATGGTACTGACGAATTACTAGAATTTAATGACGGCGGAAATGGATCAGGACTTTGGACAAGAGGAGTTAGAACTGGAAATTTGATTACATCGGGAACAAATAATGTGTACACAACTACTTTACAAAATAATTATCCAGATGTTACAAAAGCTTTTTTAGTATCAAAATGTTATAATTTGACTCAACTTACAAATCCTGTTATTAGTTTTAAAATGGCTTTTGATTTAGAAATCAATTGGGATATTATTTATGTACAGTATTCTACAGATTTTGGGGCAAACTGGCAAGTTTTAGGAACTCAAGGCAGTAATTGGTACAACAGCGACAGAACGCCTCAAACTGCTGGAAATGATTGTAATAACTGCATTGGTGCACAATGGACCGGAACAGATGCAGCATTCAAAACCTATAGTTACGGATTGAATGATTTGAATAATTTTACAAATGTAATGTTTAGAATTGTATTTGTCTCAGACGATGCCGTCAATCAAGAAGGCGCAATCGTAGATGATTTTTTAATTAGTGGTACTTTATCAACCCAAAATTTTGAAATTGACAAAATTGTAATTGCACCAAATCCTTCAAAAGGTATTTTTACAATTCATTCTGGCAATATCGACATAGACAAATTGGAGGTTTTTGAACTTACTGGTAAGATAATCAAAACAGAAACGGATTTAGACCGTCAAGATTTTAAATTAGATTTAACGAATGTTGCATCAGGAATTTATTTTGTAAAATTAACTTCTAATCAACAAACGACAGTCAAAAGAATTATCAAAAACTAAGCTTTTGAAATTATCGAAAACAATCAATTGATTAACAAATGTTAAAAATAAAATTACTGAAATATTATTAATATATTTGAAAAAAATTATAAAAATGAAAAAAATTATCTTTCTAATTATCCTTTTTAATGCTATTGTAGGATTCTCTCAATTCAACAAAAATTCACCATGGATAAAAACAGATAGCTTAGCCCTTTCTGGAAAAGCTAATATAAATCAAATAGTTAACAGTTTTGAGAATTATTGGAAAAACAAAGACTATCAGAAAAAAGGAAGTGGATACAAACCTTTCATGCGATGGGAATACCATTGGAGAAACAAAACCGATGAACAAGGATTTTTGATTACTCCTGCGCAAATGTGGGCTGCTTTCAATGAAAAAAATACAAGAAAATCAAGTCGAAGCACTTTTAATACTCCGGCAAGCAATTGGCAACCAATCGGTCCTTTTGCGAATGCAAATGCTAATTCTACAAGAGCAAGAGGTCGAGTAAATACCGTTTTGGTAGATCCTGTAAATCCAAATACGATTTATATGGGAACGCCCGCGGGTGGCATTTGGAAATCGCTTGATGCAGGAACAAACTGGATTCCATTATCCGATTATTTGCCGCAAATTGGCGTATCGGGAATCGCAGTCGACCCAAACAACACAAATATTATTTATATTTCAACTGGTGATTGCAATGCAAATGATTCCTATTCGATCGGAGTTATGAAATCTACAGACGGAGGAAGTACATGGAACACAACCGGATTGTCATTTACTACAACAGATAAATCTTCAGGAGATATTATCATCAATCCAAATGATTCCAATATGTTATGGGTCGCAACCTCAGATGGTGTTTATAAAACTTCTAATGCTGGGGCAACATGGACATTATCTCAAACAGGAGATTTTTCTCAGGGAAGAATAAGATTAAAGATTGGTGATCCAAACACGGTTTATGCCGTTTCAAACAATCGTTTTTATCGCTCTACAAATGCCGGAACAACTTTTTCAATTGTATCGCCAGGGCTACCGTTTAATTCCAATAGATTGCTTTTGGATGTAACTGCAGCAAATCCTAATACTCTGTATATTTTAAGTACAAATGGTTCTAATGGTATGCAAGGCATTTACAAATCAGTAAATGGTGGAACAAATTGGACAAAAACATCTGGGACAAATGACTACTTTGGCGGCTCAACCCAATCTTGGTACGATTTAGCATTTGCTGTTTCTCAAACCAATGAATCAGAACTTTATATAGGATGTTTGGATATTTGGAAATCTACAAATGGTGGAACTACTGCAACACAAATCAATAATTGGAATATTTATAATCCAGTTTTCACCCATGCAGATATTCACTATTTAAGATTTTATGGAAACAAATTGTATTGCGGAAGCGATGGTGGCGTTTACGTATCTGATAATAATGGCGCATCATTTACTGACAAAACTGGTGCAGCTCAAATTAGTCAAGCTTACAAAATCGCCGTATCTAAACAAACCTCTTCAAAAGTAGCAATAGGACTTCAAGACAATGG
>CALPKO020000050.1 GCA_943324165.2 Bdellovibrio sp. ZAP7
GAAGGTTTTGGAGAAATGTTTATGGATCATGTTGTTCCCGCTTTTTTTAATGGTGACAAAGACGGTATTCTGCAGCGTGCAAAGATGACTGAAAATGGTAAATTAACCAAAAGGTTCGAGTATTTACAAGATTATGTTGAAGAAAGTACTTTTTACTAAAACCATTATTCAATCTGTCTTTGCAGAAAATGATAAAGTTTATTGTTGTCATATATTGAATTTATTTGGTAGAATAGGATTAATGGCAAGATGAACTATTTTCTATTTTTGATAATATAAATCTTTTAAACAACTTTATAGTTAATGGATATATTTGGGAAATAATTCAATTATTAAATTGTTCGTGTAAAGTAGTAAATGAAAGAAAAAATTCGATATTAGCTCCTTTAAATTGAGTTCAAAAAAAACAATATAAATTCACAAATTCCCCAATTGATGCGCATAAAAATCAAAATATTACTAATTCTATTTTTGTCATTAAGTAATGCTTATTCTCAAAAAGAAAAAAAAACAATTCCTCCAACACCAAAATCGATTTTTGTCTCACAATTAATGGCAAAAATGACTTTACAAGAAAAAATTGGTCAATTGAATTTGCCAACTTCTGGAGATATAACTACAGGTCAAGCCAATAGTTCTAACGTTGCAAAATCTATTGCAGAAGGCAAAGTGGGAGGGCTTTTCAACATCAAATCGGCACAAAAAATCAAAGAAGTACAGCGTATTGCTGTAGAAAAAAGCCGTTTGAAAATCCCATTGCTTTTTGGGATGGATGTAATTCACGGTTATGAAACTACTTTTCCAATTCCACTCGGATTGTCTTGTACTTGGGATATGAATTTGATTAAAAGAAGTGCAGAAATTGCAGCTCAAGAAGCCAGTGCAGATGGAATTAATTGGACATTTTCGCCGATGGTTGATATTTCTCGTGATCCAAGATGGGGAAGGGTTTCCGAAGGTTCTGGAGAAGACGCTTTTCTTGGAAGTCAAATTGCAAAAGCAATGGTAAAGGGATACCAAGGCGATGATTTGTCTAAAAACAATACCATTTTATCTTGTGTTAAACATTTCGCTTTGTACGGTGCTCCGGAAGCTGGACGAGAATACAATACGGTTGACATGAGCCGAATCAAAATGTACAATGACTATTTTCCTCCTTACAAGGCAGCAGTTGAAGCTGGCGCAGGGTCCGTTATGGCATCTTTCAATGAAGTCGATGGTATTCCAGCCACATCAAACAAGTGGTTAATGACCGATGTTTTGAGAAAGCAATGGAGGTTTAAAGGTTTTGTGGTGACAGATTATACTGCAATTCCTGAAATGGAAGAACATGGTATTGGAGATTTGCAAACCGTTTCTGCTTTGGCCTTAAAAGCGGGTATTGAAATGGACATGGTAGGGGAAGGTTTTTTGAAAACTTTAGCGAAATCGCTGAAAGAAGGAAAAGTTACCATGCAAGAAATTGATAATGCCGTACGATTAATTTTAAATGCCAAATATGACTTAGGTTTATTTCAAAATCCTTACCAATATTGTGATGAAAACAGAGCAAAAACAGAAGTTTACACACAATCAAATAGAAATGAAGCTAGAAAAATTGCTTCACAGTCTTTGGTTTTATTAAAAAATACAAATAATATTTTACCTTTAAAAAAATCTGGTACTATTGCCTTGATTGGTCCATTGGCAGATGCAAAAGAAAATATGTCAGGCACTTGGAGCGTTGCTACAAAATTTGAAAATTCTATTTCCTTACTTGCCGGAATCAGAGAAGTTGCAGGAAATTTTACCAAAATTTTATATGCAAAAGGAAGCAATCTGGATGACGATGCAGTTTTAGAAGAAAAGGCAACAATGTTCGGGAAATCGCTTCATCGGGACAATCGAACAAAGGAAGAATTACAATCCGAAGCATTAAAAATTGCCAATCAATCTGACGTAATTGTAGCTGCTTTGGGCGAATCTGCCGAATTTAGCGGCGAATGCAGTAGCCGTACCAATCTCGAAATTCCACTTACACAAAAAGAATTGTTACAAGCTTTACTAAAATTAGGAAAACCAGTTATTTTGGTTTTGTTCAATGGTCGTCCGTTGGTTTTGAATCAAGAAGTAGCAACAGTTCCTGCAATATTAGACGTTTGGTTTGCTGGAAGTGAAGCCGGTTATGCCATAGCTGACGTGTTGTTTGGCGATGAAAATCCTTCGGGAAAATTAACTACAACATTTCCGAGAAGCGTTGGTCAAGTGCCAATTTACTACAATCACAAAAACACCGGAAGACCATTGGGAAACAATGAAGGTAAATTTGAAAAATTCAAATCCAATTATATCGACGAAAGAAATGAACCGCTTTTTCCATTTGGCTTCGGGTTGAGTTATACCAATTTTGAGTATTCGAATTTGAAATTATCTTCGGTTAAAATTAATTTTAAAAACACCTTAAAAGTCACAATTGACATTGCAAATACAGGAAGCTTCGATGGCAAAGAAATTGTTCAATTCTACATTAGAGATTTATTTGCTTCAGTTACGAGACCCGTGAAAGAATTAAAAGGTTTTCAAAAAATCAATTTAAAAAAAGGAGAAAAGCAAACCGTTACTTTTGAAATTTCAGCCGAAGATCTAAAATTTTATAATGCAGCTTTACAATTTGTTGCTGAACCAGGAACATTCGAAGTTTTTGTAGGTAGTAATTCCGATACCAACACAAAGGCAGCATTTGAGCTGGTAAATTGACTTTTTTAATGTTTTACAGCTTGCCCTTTGGTTTGGTCTAAAGGGTCATTATTTTCTAAAATGATTATCTTTATCAAAAAAATAGAATGAAAAAAATAATTTGCCTTTGTTTGTTTTTGGTTTTTTCAATGATGAAAGCCCAAACTTTTTCTCCCTCTAAAAATGTTCGATTAAATTTTCAACTTTCTGAGGATGGAAGTCCAACTTATTCTGTTTTATATAAAAATAAAACCATAATAAAAGAAAGCAAATTGGGTTTTATTTTAAAAAATTTGCCTGCTTTGAATAATGATTTTATAATAGAAAACCAAGAGGTAAAAAGTGTTGACGAACGCTGGAAACCTGTTTTGGGTGAACAAGCGGTTATTCAAAATAAATACAATCAAATTACTTTTTATTTGGTTCAAAAGTCAACCAACAAAAAAATTAATATTGTTTTTAAGGTTTATAATGAAGGGGTTGCATTTCGATATGAATTTCCTAAACAAGAGACTTTGAATTATTTTGTAATTTCTGATGAAAATACGCAATTTAACCTAACAGGAAATCATAAAACGTTTTGGATTCCTGGCGATTTCGATAGCCAAGAATACGTTTATAACGAAACCAAAATATCTGAAGTTGATAATAATAAATTAGATTTAAACAATGCCATTGCACTAAAGTCTATCGCTGGAAGATTTGTTGTTCAGTCGCCTTTGATGATGAAAAGTGACGACAATTTGTATATTAATATTTTTGAAGCTGCTGTTGTGAATTATCCGGTAATGCATTTAGACTTGAATCCTCAAACTTATGCTTTAACATCGCATTTAGTACCAAATGCCATCGGTGATAAAGCTTATTTGCAAACTCCAGCTGTTTCGCCTTGGAGAACAATTATGGTTAGTGATGATGCTAGAGATATTGTTGGTTCTAAAATGATTTTGAATCTTAATGAACCTTGCAAATTAGAAGATACTTCTTGGATAAAACCAATGAAATACGTTGGGATTTGGTGGGAAATGCATGTGGGTAAATCAACGTGGGATTATGCAGGTTCACAAAATGCTCAAAATGCAGCGTCAAAAGATTTAATTCCTTCAGGAAAACATGGTGCAACTACAGTAAACACAAAAAGATACATTGATTTTGCTGCAAAAAATGGATTTGACGGCGTGCTAGTTGAAGGTTGGGATGTTGGTTGGGAAGATTGGTTTGGAAATTGGAAAGAAGATGTTTTTGATTTTACTACTCCTTATCCAGATTTTGACATCAAAGCAATTACCGATTATGCAAAATTAAAAAATGTAAAAATGATTATGCACCACGAGACTTCTGGTTCGGTTGCCAATTATGAGCGTCATTTAGACAGGGCTTTAGATTTGATGAAAAAGTACAATTATCCAGCAGCAAAATCGGGTTATGTTGGAAGAATAATTCCTCGTGGTGAATTTCATGATGGGCAAACGATGGTCAATCATTTTAATTTTGTTGCAAGGCGTTTTGCAGATTATAAAATGATGCTTAATTCTCATGAAAGTTCACGCCCAACAGGCTATGCAAGGACTTACCCAAATTATATTGCAGCAGAAGCTGCTCGTGGCAACGAGTTTAACGCATGGAGTACAGGAAATCCACCCATGCACGAAACTATTCTGCCTTTTACAAGACTTTTAGGAGGTCCGATGGATTACACGCCAGGTATTTTTGAAATTAAAATGAATATTTACGATAATAATAAAACCGAACAAGTGCATACGACTTTGTGCAAACAATTGGCGTTGTATGTTACAATGTATTCTCCACTTCAAATGGCAGCCGATTTACCAGAAAACTACGAAAAATACCCTGATGCTTTTCAATTCATAAAAGATGTTGCGTTAGATTGGGACGAAAGCAATTACTTAGAAGCTGAACCGGGAGATTATCTAACAGTTGTAAGAAAATCAAAAGGCAAAGAGAATTGGTTTTTGGGCGCTATTACAGATGAAAATGCCAGAAAATCAATAATCAAACTAAACTTCCTTTCTCCAAACACAAAGTACAAAGCGACTATTTATGAAGATGGTAAGGATGCAGATTGGCAAAAAAATCCAGGAACTTATAAAATCCGAAAGATTGAAGTAACCTCAAAATCAGTAATTAATTTAGTATTAGCAGCAGGTGGTGGTACAGCCATAAGTTTTGAAAAAATGGGGAAATGATTTTTTTTATCAGAAATAAATATGTAAATTTGCGGTATGTTTAATGTAAAAATACATATTATGAAAAAATATATCAACCAAGAAGAAACTTTAAACACTGTCGAAGAGCCGATTGCAATGTATATTTCAAACTCATTTTTGAAAAGTAATGTTTTAGATAATCTTGCTCAAAATTCAAAAGAGCTATTCACAAAAGTGATTGCAGTTTCAGGTTTAACCATTAAAACATTAGCCGAAAATATTTTTGAAATAACGCCAAAAACATTTATAAAATACAAAAATAACCAAACGAAAATTCCTTCAAGAATTGCGGAATTAGCGATTGAGCTGAATACCTTGTTTGAGTTAGGCAATGAAATTTTTTCAAATTCAACTGCGTTCAATGGATGGTTAGAAAAAGAAAATGTTTTTTTTAACAACAAAAAGCCATCTCTTTTTTTAAACACTTCCACCGGAATTCATTTGATTCATGAAGAATTAAAACGCATTGAATTTGGTGCTACCGCTTAATCCGTATGGAAGTTTTTAGAATTATACATTCGAAATGGGCTGATAAATTGGTTGCTTCTGGCTATCAGGGAAGGTGGAATTCTAATGGGTTTTATGTAATTTATAGTGCGGAAAATTGTTCATTGGCTTGCCTCGAAAATTTGGTTCACCGAAATGGTTTTGGATTGAATGGTGACTTTTCTTTGATAACGATTTCAATTCCAGATTCAATAAAAAAAAACGAAATTGAAATTAAAAACTTACCAATTGGTTGGAATGGAAATGACGAAAAATCTCAATTACTGTGTCAGAAAGTAGGAGATGATTGGTTGAGAAACCAACAATCAGCCGTATTAATTGTTCCGTCTGCCATTATAGCCAATGAAAAAAATATATTAATCAATCCTAATCATCGGGATTTTGATAAAATAAAGTTGAAATCAGTTCAATCTTTTTCGTTTGACAGGAGACTTGGGTAGAACTAATTTCAAAAATCAATTTCAAACTTTAAACAGCGTAATTTAATTCCTCACCTTTCTAATTATTATAGCTAAATTTCGTTAATTTCGTTAATTTAGATATTTAGTTTACATTTATCAATTAATAAAAATTTTTATTCATCTACAAATAACCTTTAATCAATTTACCGACATTATGACTTCAGAAAATTCTAAAACCAATTGGGGACAATTCATTCCTCTTGTAGTTGTATTCTTCTTTTGGGGATTTGTTGCGGCAAGCAACGACATCTTGATTCCTGTATTCCGAAAAGCTTTCGATTTAACAAACTTGCAAAGTCAATTGGTTTCTTTGGCATTTTACATTGCTTACACCGTTGGTTCACTTATTTATTTGTTGATTTCTTATCTTACCAAAGGCGATTTAATTAATAGAATTGGTTACAAAAATGCATTGGCTTTAGGTTTAGGTATTTCTGCTTTGGGCACTTTGTTGTTTTATCCTGCCGCCAATAACCACTCTTTTCCATTAATGCTTTCAGGATTGTTTATCGTAGCACTTGGTTTTTCGTTACAACAAACTGTAGCAAATCCATTAGCAATTGCACTTGGACCCATCACAACTGGTTCACAAAGATTGACATTAGCAGGAGGAATTAATAACCTAGGCACTACAATTGGTCCGCTGATTGTAAGTTTTGCCATTTTTGGTTCTGCAACTTCTTCCAATACCGAAATGAGTATTGAAAGCGTAAAAATTCCTTATCTAATTTTAGGAGTGGCCTTTTTAGTAGTAGCTATTTTATTGAAATTTTCTTCATTACCAGACAAACCCCAAGCCATTGTAGAGTCTGAAAGTGATGCAACGACTTCTAGAAGTTCAGCTTTGAAATACCCACAATTGATACTGGGAATGATTGCCATTTTCGTTTACGTGGGTGTAGAAGTTTCTACGGCAAGTAATTTACCAGCTTATATGGAGAATAATTTAGGTTTTCTAACCAAAGATATCGCTCCATATATCTCCCTATATTGGGCATCTTTGATGATAGGACGCTGGACGGGTGCAGTTGAAGCCTTTACTGACAATATGAGTACCCAAAAAATATTACGTTTCATTGCACCTTATCTTGCTTTTGGCGTTTTCTTGGCTGTGAATGCCATTGCCAAACACGATCTGACACCATTTTATGTTTATGCTTTGATTATTCTTGTTTTGATAGTGGCTGATATGGCAAGCAAAGGAAATCCGGCGAGAATGTTATTTATTTTCTCTGCTCTGGGAATTCTTGCGCTAATTGTTGGAATGACGACCTCAGGAATGACAAGCGTTTATGCCTTTATTAGCGTTGGTTTATTTTGCAGTACACTTTGGCCATGTATTTTTACTTTAGCCGTTAGCGGACTAGGAAAACACACGAGCCAAGGCAGTAGTTTTCTGATTATGATGATCATGGGTGGTGGATTTATCAGTTTGTTGCAAGGCTATGTTGCTGATATTTCTACCATTCAATTCAGTTATATAGTAGGAATTTTATGTTTTGTTTATTTGGCTTTTTATGCCTGGAAAGTAAGCGGCATTCTAAAAAACCAAGGCATTACTTTTGATAAAAAATTGAGCGGAGGACATTAGAATTTTGAATCTCGAAAAATATTACCCGATAGTTTTTTAAAGCTATCGGGTTTTTTTGTTAATGATATTTAAGTACTAAAAAATATATAACTAATAATGCTTTGTATGATAAAAATATATTGTCTTTAGAATAATTTATATTGTAATTTATGTGATTTATATTTTTTTATATAAAAATTTGCCCTAGAATGGTTAACGGAAAGCGTAAAAATAACAAACTAATAACTCTACTATATATTTACTAATAGATTTTATACAATTAAGTAAATAGTTTATACGTTTTAATACCTATTTACATTAAAATAACTCTTCAACTA
>CALPKO020000051.1 GCA_943324165.2 Bdellovibrio sp. ZAP7
AGCAGCAACCAGCGCACCACTACTGCCAACTCCATAACCTTGCGGAATACTGGAATCAAAATACATCCCGTTTTCAACATCAAGGTCTAACGCTTCTAAATCAAATGTAACTAACGCAGATTGTTCGTTTTGTAAATTTTTTAGATGATTAACAAAACGCTTCAAATTTCCATTTGATTTTATGGCTTCCGCAGAAGTTTTATCATCTGATTTCAGAGCACCATTATAAAAGTTATACGGAATAGATAAACCCTTAGAATCACGAATAATTCCATATTCTCCGAAAAGTAAAATCTTTGAGTAAAACAATGGTCCTTTCATAAAATTTTGAATGTAAATTATTAAAATTTCAAATGTCTAAAAAATTAAATTTGATCCTCCTCCAATTTGATCACAAATATACTGACCATTTTGACAATAGCCAACTAATTCGGCTTTAATAAATTGCAAAACTTCACCGCTAACGTTTTCGGGATACAAAACATGCACATTTGCCCCTGCGTCGAGCGTAAAACAAACTGGAATACTTCTTTCATTTCTATACTTCCAAATTTTGTTGATGATTTCCAAAGTGTTGGGCTTCATCAAAATAAAATAAGGCATCGATGTCATCATCATGGCATGCAATGTCAAAGCTTCACTTTCAACAATTTTTATAAATTCTGCTACATCTCCATTTTCTAAAATTGTTTTTATTTTTGATAAATTTTGATTTGCCTGTAAAAATCTTTTTTCAGAAAACGGATGATTGTGCATCAAATCGTGACCAACCGTGCTAGAAACTTGCTTTTCACCTTTGTCAACCAGCAAAATTGTATCTTGGTAATTTATAAAATTTTCATGAATATTTGTCGGAAATTCGACGCCAAATAAATCTGAACTTTCTTTAAAGTCAATGTGATTTCCCCACACGACAACGCTTCCTTTTACGCTTCTACAGGCACTTCCCGAACCTAATCGCGACAAAAAAGATGCCTTCTTGTAAAAGAATTCTTCGGTCATTTCGGAGTTTAAAAGCTTTTCTAGAGACATCAAATTCATAGCCAAAGCAGCCATTCCTGATGCCGACGAAGCAATTCCAGAACTATGTGGAAAAGTGTTTTGCGTATCGATGATAAAATGAAATTGCTTTAAAAAAGGTAAATAAATCTCTATTCTTTCAAAGAATTTTTGAATTTTCGGTTTAAAGTCTTCTTTCGGTTTTCCTTCAAACAACAAATCAAAACTAAATTTTTCTGACTTTTCAATTTTAGAAAAAGACAATTTAGTAATCGTTTTACAATTGTTCAAAGTAAAACTTATTGATGGATTTGCAGGAATTTGATTGGATCTCTTTCCCCAATATTTCACCAAAGCGATGTTACTCGGCGCACTCCAACTGAAACTTCCATGTTCTATTTCATTTGAAAATGTTTTCGGAATAAAGTCTGTTTCTAAAATCATCAACGTAAATTTCTACAAATATACTTTTTTTGCTTTATTAACAAATTTGTTTCATTCTAAAAAAGATTTTGTTTAACTTTACAAAAAACACAAAATAAAAAACCCAGATGAATAAATATGTGAAAATTTTGATTTTTGTTGTCACTTGTTTAGCCGTTGGCTATTTGTCAAGTATCGTCACAAGGTCAAGCGTAGCAACTTGGTATCCAACTCTTGTAAAACCAAGTTTTAATCCGCCAAATTGGGCATTCCCTGTAGCTTGGACCACTTTATTTGTTTTTATGGGAATTGCTGCTGGATTAGTTTGGGATAAAATCGAAATCAAAAAAGGAGAAGTGCAAAACGCATTATTATTTTTCTTTCTTCAATTAGCATTGAATGCCTTATGGTCGTTTTTGTTTTTTGGATTAAAAAATCCAATGCTAGCATTAATCGAAATTATCTTACTTTGGTTGATGATTTATGAAACTTACATGAAATTTAATAAAATTGACAAAATAGCAGGATATCTTTTTGTTCCATATTTACTTTGGGTGTCTTTTGCCATTATTTTGAACGGCAATATTTGGTGGTTGAATTAATTTTTCGACTTCAAAAAAGTTCAACACAAGTTAATTTTCTGAAGTCCTTATTTATAACGAATAAAAATTAGACAAATTCAATCGTTTTCACGTTATGAAAATCGTTTTTTTGGTTGTGTTTTAAATAGGCTACAACTATATTTGTAAAAATTTTTAAAAGTACAAGATGCAATCAAATCAAATGGATTATTTTCCTATTCTAATGCAATTTATACTTGCAGTTGGATTTGTAGTTGGGATGATATTTCTCTCAGGAAAATTAGGTCCTAGCCGGAAATCTAAAATAAAAAGTAAAAACTTTGAGTGTGGTATCGAATCTGTTGGAAACGCAAGGATTCCGTTTTCTGTAAAATATTTTCTTGTTGCTATACTTTTTGTGTTATTCGATGTGGAAGTAATTTTTCTGTATCCTTGGGCTATCAATTTCAAAGAATTAGGCATGGATGGCCTGTTGAAAATGATGCTTTTCATGGCACTGCTATTGGTTGGTTTTTTCTACATCATCAAGAAAAAAGCATTGGTTTGGGAATAAAAATAATTTCGTTTTCAGAATGCAAGGTTTAATTTTTTTTTCAACCAGAAATTTTGAATAGAAATTAATTTAATTATATGATATGTTTAAAATGAATGTAGTAGTTCTGAAATCTAAACTCTAAATTCTAAATTTAAAAATGAGCGACTCAAAAATAAATATGGTTGCGCCACCAGAAGGCGTTTCAGGAGAAGGTTTTTTTGCTACAAAACTGAATGATGTTGTCGGAATGGCGCGCGCCAATTCACTTTGGCCACTGCCTTTTGCCACATCATGCTGTGGAATTGAATTTATGGCAACTATGGCTTCGCACTATGACTTGGCAAGATTCGGTTCAGAAAGGGTAAGTTTTTCTCCTCGTCAAGCAGACATGTTGATGGTAATGGGAACGATTTCTAAAAAAATGGGGCCAATTCTTAGACAAGTTTACGAACAAATGTCTGAGCCACGCTGGGTGATTGCCGTTGGAGCATGTGCTTCCTCTGGCGGAATTTTTGATACTTATTCTGTCCTTCAAGGAATTGACAAAGTTATTCCGGTCGATGTTTATGTTCCAGGATGTCCTCCAAGACCAGAACAAATTGTTGATGGCGTAATGAAATTACAAGAATTGGTTAGATCAGAATCTGTTCGCAGAAGAAGTTCTCCAGAATACCAAGAATTATTAGCTTCCTATAATATTCAATAATTAAAATGGCCATAGAAAATACAGCTATTCAAAATAAATTAGTCGAAACTTTTGGCGACAATGTTTTTAATTTTCAAGTTGAAAAAGATATTTTTTCATTTGAAATCAATGCGGATAAAAACACAGCAATTATTTTATTTTTGAAAAATAACGAAGATTTACGATTTCATTTTTTGACTGATTTGTGCGGAATTCACTATCCAGATAACGACGATGACCATCAATTTGCGGTTGTCTATCACCTGCACAATTGGTATGATAACAAAAGAATCAAAATAAAAGCATTTCTGAACGACACCCCAAAAATAAAAACAATTTCTAATATATTCTTGAGTTCAAATTGGATGGAAAGAGAAACTTGGGATTTTTATGGGATTGATTTCACTGGTCATTCACAATTGAAAAGAATTTTAAATATGGACGAGATGATTTCTCATCCAATGCGCAAAGAATTTCCAATGGAAGATTCAGGAAGAACAGACAAAGACGATAGATTTTTTGGAAGAACATCTATAAATAGTTAAAAAATGAAATTAATAGACGACAACAAAACAAAATTATTTACATTATGCAAAACACATCATGTACGTGAACTATATTTGTTCGGTTCTATTCTTACAGACCAATTCCACGATAAAAGTGATATCGATATTTTAATTCAATTTTCTTCCGTTAATCTGAAAGATTATTTCAATAACTACATGGATTTTAAAGAAAGTTTAGAAAAACTTTTTGATCGTTCAATAGACTTGGTGGAAAATCAATCTATAAAAAATCCAATTTTCAGAAAAATAGTTGATAGAGATAAAAAATTAATTTATGGATGAGAAAATTTTAAAATCTTTATATGATATCAAATTAGCAATTGAAGAAATTGATTTATTTGTCTCAAGTGTAGAAAAAACATTCGCAGATTATTCAAAAAACATTTTGTTACGAAGAGGAGTTGAAAGAAATTTAGAGATTATTAGGAGAAGCAGTAAATAGGATTTTAAAAGATAATCCGGCTTTTGAAATAACAAATGCAAAAAGGATTATTGGGCTAAGAAATCAAATAATTCATGCTTACGATAGTATTTCTGACGAAAACATTTGGAGTATTATTATCAATCATTTGCCAAATTTAAAAATAGAAATAGAAAATAAAATAAATAATAATTTAATTTAATCTCAGTTTCTCCTTTAATGGAAAGGACTGGATAAAGGCTTATGTCAGAACTATTATTATCACCAGAGCATCGCTATGCTAAACTAATAAACGAGAAACTAAATGAAGATGGAAGCGAACTTTCAATTCTTAATTTAGGTCCAACTCATCCCGCAACACATGGTATTTTTCAAAATATTTTGTTGATGGATGGCGAACGAATTCTCGAAGCAGAACCAACAATTGGTTACATTCACCGCGCATTCGAAAAAATTGCCGAAAACAGACCTTTTTATCAAATCACACCTCTAACAGACAGAATGAACTATTGTTCTTCTCCTATAAATAATATGGGTTGGTGGATGACGCTTGAAAAACTTTTAGACATTGAAGTTCCGAAAAGAGCACAATATTTAAGAGTAATTGTGATGGAATTGGCTAGAATTACTGATCATTTGATTTGTAATTCGATTCTTGGAGTTGACACAGGAGCATATACTGGCTTTTTGTATGTTTTTCAATTTAGAGAAAAAGTATATGAAATTTACGAAGAAATTTGTGGGGCACGATTAACAACAAATATGGGAAGAATCGGTGGTTTTGAAAGAGATTGGTCGCCTGAAGCTTTTCGTTTACTGGATGTTTTTTTAGAGGAATTTCCGGTAGCTTGGAAAGAATTTGAAAATCTTTTTGAAAGAAACAGAATCTTTATAGATAGAACTGTAGATGTGGGTGCCATAACAGCTGAACAAGCCATGGCTTATGGTTTTACAGGTCCAAATTTACGTGCGGCCGGTGTCGATTATGACGTTCGTGTGGCACAACCTTATTCTTCTTATGAAGATTTTGATTTTATAGTTCCTGTAGGAAAGTCTGGCGATACTTACGACCGTTTTTGTGTTAGAAATGCAGAAGTTTGGGAATCTATCAGTATCATTAAACAAGCTTTGGCAAAAATGCCTGCTGGAAATGAATACCACGCCGAAGTGCCAGATTATTACTTGCCACCTAAAGAAGATGTTTATCACAATATGGAATCTTTGATCTATCATTTTAAAATTGTGATGGGAGAAGTTCCGGTTCCAGTAGC
Source organism: Bdellovibrio sp. ZAP7 (assembly GCA_943324165.2). Taxonomy (GTDB): domain Bacteria; phylum Bacteroidota; class Bacteroidia; order Flavobacteriales; family Flavobacteriaceae; genus Flavobacterium. The sequence goes on from CALPKO020000051.1 coordinate 5,482, forward strand.
AGAAATTTATCACCCTGTGGAAGGTGGAAATGGCGAATTAGGATTTTATTTAGTAACTGATGGAAGTCGAACTCCTTACAGATTACATTTCAGGAGACCTTGCTTTATTTATTATCAAGCTTATCCAGACATGATAAAAGGCGCTTTGTTATCTGACGCAATTGTAATATTGTCGAGTTTGAATGTAATTGCAGGAGAATTAGACGCATAAGATTTTTGATTTTAGATAAAGGATTTTAGATTTAAGATTTAAAAAAATACAATGACACATACCAATCATAAACAAGAAATAAACATTACCGAAACTTTGATGGCACGCATCAACGAATTGATAAGTCATTATCCTGAAGATAAAATAAAATCGGCTTTACTGCCTGTTTTGCACGAAGTTCAAGATGCACACGACAATTGGTTGAGTCTTGAATTGCAAGATAAAGTAGCAGAAATTCTAAAAATAAAACCCGTTGAAGTTTACGAGGTAGTTTCATTTTACACCATGTACAACCAAAAACCAATTGGCAAATACATGTTTGAATTTTGTCAAACTTCGCCGTGCTGTCTAAATGGTGTTGAAAATTTAATGGATTACACTTGCAATAAATTAGGTGTAAAAGTGGGAGAAATTACACAAGACGGAATGTTTGAAGTACGCGGTGTTGAATGTTTAGGAGCATGCGGATATGCACCAATGATGCAATTGGGCGATTTTTATCAAGAACATTTAACCGAAGAAAAAATTGACCAATTGATAGTAGATTGCAGAGATAATAAAATTGTAATGCACGATAAATAATATGTCACAAAAAATATTATTAGACAAAATAAACGTTCCAGGAATAAAAACTTATGAAGTTTATCGCCGTGAAGGTGGTTATGCTTCTGTAGAAAAAGCCCTTAAAACATTAACGCCAGACGAAGTTGTTGAAGAAGTAAAAACTTCTGGCCTTCGTGGTCGTGGTGGAGCAGGATTTCCTGCAGGAATGAAATGGAGTTTTATCGATAAAAAATCAGGAAAACCACGTCACTTGGTATGCAATGCCGACGAATCTGAACCAGGAACATTCAAAGACAGGTATTTGATGGAATTTATTCCTCATTTATTAATTGAAGGAATGATTACATCAAGTTATGCTTTAGGAGCTAACCTTTCCTATATTTATATTCGAGGAGAATATATGTGGATTTACAAAATTTTAGAACGTGCCATTGCCGAAGCGAAAGCAGCAGGTTGGTTGGGGAAAAATATTTTAGGTTCAGGTTATGATTTAGAGCTTTATGTTCAAATCGGTGCTGGAGCCTACATCTGCGGTGAAGAAACTGCCTTAATTGAATCACTTGAAGGAAAAAGAGGAAATCCAAGAATTAAACCTCCATTTCCAGCGGTTTCAGGACTTTGGGCCAATCCAACAGTGGTTAACAATGTAGAAACTATTGCCTCTGTGCCATGGATTGTTAATAATTCAGGAGCGGATTATGCCAAAATCGGAATCGGTCGTTCTACAGGAACTAAATTAATATCTGCCTCTGGTCATATTAAAAATCCAGGAGTATATGAAATCGAATTAGGACTTTCAGTTTATGAATTTATGAATTCTGATGAATATTTAGGTGGAATGTCTTCTAGTCGACCATTGAAGGCTTTTGTGCCGGGAGGAAGTTCAGTACCTGTTTTACCTGCTAATTTGATTTATAAAACAGCTAATGGCGAAGACAGATTAATGACTTATGAATCTTTATCTGATGGCGGATTTGTTTCGGGTTCAATGCTTGGCTCAGGTGGATTTATCGTTTATAATGACACTGCTTGTATTGTTAGAAATACTTGGAATTTTTCTAGGTTTTACCACCACGAAAGTTGTGGACAATGTTCACCTTGTAGAGAAGGAACAGGTTGGATGGAAAAAGTTTTAAACCGCATAGAAAATGGTTTTGGACGTGAAGAAGACATCGATTTATTGTTAAGCATTCAAAGTAAAATAGAAGGAAATACAATTTGTCCGCTAGGAGATGCCGCTGCTTGGCCAGTTGCTGCCGCGATTCGCCATTTTAGAGACGAATTTGAATACCATATTCGTTTTCCTGAAAAAATAAAGAACAGAGAACATTTTGTAGCTGAACCTTTTTCTAAGGTCATAATGTCTAATGTTGTAATGTCATAAAGAGACATTAATATGAGTAAATTTAACTCATTTGAAGAAATTAAATCTTGGCAAAACGCCAGATCATTTAATAAGAGAATTTATGAAATTACTGAAAAAGAAATTTTCAAAAAAGATTATGATTTAACAAAGCAAATTAGAAGGGCATCAATATCAATTTCCTC
>CALPKO020000052.1 GCA_943324165.2 Bdellovibrio sp. ZAP7
ACGGCGGCGGATTGAAAAAAGATTTCGATAAAGCAACTGAAATGCAAAAAGCTACTTCGGTTGATTTTGACAATTTACTAGAAATGGTAGCTCTTGGTTTTCCTAAAATGAGAATTCGATTTTCGACTTCAAATCCGCAAGATATGCACGAAAGTGTTTTACATGTAATTGCGAAATATCCTAATATTTGTAAGCACATCCATTTGCCAGTTCAATCAGGAAGCAACCGAATATTAAAAGAAATGAATCGTTTGCATACGCGGGAAGAATACAAGACTTTGATTGATAAAATTAAAACCATCATTCCAGAGAGTTCCATTTCGCAAGATATGATTGCTGGTTTTCCGACAGAAACGGAAGAAGATCACCAGGATACATTATCTTTAATGGAATATGTAAAATACAGTTTTGGATACATGTACAGCTATTCCGAAAGACCAGGAACGCTTGCTGGTCGCAAAATGGAAGACGACGTTGAAGAAGAAACCAAAGCAAGACGCTTGCAAGAAATTGTAGACTTACAACAAAAACATGCCTGGTTTAGGAGCGAAGAATTCATTGGGAAAACAGTTGAAGTTTTGGTTGAGAAACTATCCAAAAAATCAAAAGAAGAATATTCAGGGCGAAATTCACAAAGTATAACCGTTGTTTTTCCAAAAGAAAATTATAAAATTGGCGATTTCGTAAATGTAAAAATTCAAAGTTGCACCAGCGGAACTTTGATAGGTACTGCGGTTGGGTTGAGTGATATGAATTAGATTTAGCCACGAATTTCACAAAGTTTCACGAATTATTTTAATATGAAAATTACACGAATTTAGAAAATAATTAAACTAAATTATGGAATTATACAAGCATGAAGAATATTATAAAGTAATAGGATTATGTATGGAAGTTCATAGAATTCTTGGTGGTGGACTTCTGGAGGCGGTATATAAGGAAGCTTTAGAAATTGAATTTATTAACCATAACATTCCCTTCGAAAGGGAAAAAGAATTTATAATTAAATATAAAGGGAAAACTTTAAAAAAAAGATTTTATGCAGATTTTGTAGTTTACAATGAAATCATTTTAGAGGTAAAAGCAACTAAATTGATAATTGATGAAAACATTACACAAACATTAAACTACATGAATATTACCAAAAGTAACTTAGGAATTCTTGCAAACTTTTCTAATAAATCACTACAACATAAAAGAGTAATTCTTTAAGATTAGTGAAATATTTATATTAAAAATTAGTGCTAATTAGTGTAATCCGTGGCTCGAAAATATGGAAACAATACAATCAATAAAACAACGATTTGAGATTATAGGAAATGATCCTAAACTCAATCGCGCAATAGAAAAAGCTATTCAAGTGGCGCCAACAGACATTTCGGTGCTAGTAGCTGGTGAAAGCGGCGTTGGAAAAGAAAATATTCCAAGAATTATACATTCGCTTTCTCACCGCAAACACGGAAAATACATTGCCGTAAACTGTGGCGCAATTCCTGAAGGAACAATTGATAGTGAACTGTTTGGACATGAAAAAGGCGCTTTTACGGGCGCAACATCTACCCGTGAAGGCTATTTTGAAGTCGCTGATGGCGGTACCATTTTTCTTGATGAAGTAGGCGAATTGCCACTCACAACCCAAGTACGATTGCTGCGTGTTTTAGAAAATGGCGAGTTTATAAAAGTAGGTTCATCACAAGTGCAGAAAACAAACGTACGTATAGTTGCCGCCACGAATGTAAATTTATTTGATGCGATTGACAAAGGAAAATTCCGTGAAGATTTATATTATCGCTTAAGTACAGTAGATATTCTTTTGCCTCCTTTGCGAGATAGAAAAGATGATATTCATTTATTATTTAGGAAATTTGTTGCCGATTTTGCCCACAAATACAAAATGCCGCCTTTAAGACTAGATGAAAATGCAATTCAAGTGTTGCAAAAATTTCGCTGGAGCGGCAATATTCGACAGTTGCGAAATGTTGCGGAACAAATTTCTGTACTTGAAACCAATCGCGATATTTCTGCGCAAACTTTAAATTCTTATTTACCACAAGAAGGGAATAATTTGCCCTCGGTAATCAAAAATAAACAAGCAGAAAGTGATTTTTCTACAGAAAGAGACATTCTTTACAAAGTACTTTTTGACATGAAAAGCGATTTGCACGATTTAAAAAAATTGACTTTAGAATTAATGAAAAATGGATCGGCAAAAGTACAAGAAATCAACACCAATCTTATCCAAAAAATTTATGGAAACAAAGATTTAGAAAGCGAAATTTCTTTTGAAGAAACCCCACGAACTGCGGTTTATAATCCTCAAAATACGGAAGAAGATTTTGAAGAAAATGAACAAAATTATCTTTTTGCAGAAACAGTCGAAGAAGAAGAAATATTAAAATTAGAAAAAAAAGAAATCGAAATGATTAAAAAATCACTCGAAAAAAATAAAGGAAAACGCAAAGCAGCAGCTGATGAACTCGGAATTTCCGAAAGAACTTTGTACAGAAAAATAAAACAATTTGATCTTTAATTGAAAATTGATAACCATTTGAATATCTTTGGATTTTTAAAACGAATGATGCAAAAAACAAAATTTCTTTTCATATTTGTATTCGCTTTTGCCTTGAATAGCTGCGGTGTTTATAACTTTACTGGAACTGGAAAAATTGACGCAAAAACTTTTCAAGTAAACTATTTTCAGAATACAGCGCCACTCATTGAGCCAGGAATTGATAGGACTTTCACGCAAAGATTGCAGAATCTGATTCAAGACCAAACCAATTTAAGTCTAACCAATTCTAATGGAGATTTGGTTTACGAAGGCGAAATTACAGATTATCAAGTAAGCCCGATGACTGCAACAGCAGACCAACAAGCGTCACAAAGCAGGTTGTCGATTACGGTAAAAGTAAAATTTACCAACAAAAAGAAAGAGGAAGATGATTTTGAAAAATCCTTTTCATTTTATGATGATTTCCCGGGTAATTCTTTGCCAACCGGCGCACAACTAACTAAATCGTTAGACTTAATTTTTGAGCGAATCACACAAGATGTTTTCAACGCGTCGCTGGCAAAATGGTAAGTAAAGTGAAATTCCAATGTAACAACAATTTTAGTAAAAATTCTAAACTCTAAATTCTGAACTCTAAATTCTAAACCCAAATGAACGCTATTGATTTCAATTTCATCCTTAACAAACCCAATGCTATCACTGAGAGGCACAGTTTGTATTTGGATAAAATTGTATCAGAATTTCCATATTTTCAAAGTGCTCGTGCGTTGCAACTTAAAAATTTGTACACCCAAGATAGTTTTCGCTATAATCAGGCGCTAAAAGTTACCGCGGCCCACACCACCGATAGAAGCATTTTATTTGAATTCATTACATCAGAAAACTTTGCGAGCATTCAAAAAGCTTTTTTTGATGATAAAACAGCCAAGATCAATGAAATTATTGTCAGTGATTGGGAAGTTATTGATAGAGAAATACAAGAAGATTTAAAAAGTTCAAAGTTAGAACAGTCTATAATTACTTCTATTAAAACTGCCAATTCGGATATTGATACTGAAGAATCAGAAAAATTAGAGGAAAAATTAGCCATCGGAAAACCGCTTTTTTTCTCAAAAGAAGAAAAACATTCATTTGAAGAGTGGTTGCAATTGTCTAGTTTCAATCCAATTAACAGAAAAGAAGGTATTAAAAGCGAAGTTGAACCAATAATAAATGACGAAAAAAAGCGCCATTTCGAGCTTATTGACAAATTTATAGAAGCCAATCCTAAAATCAGTCCCGTTAAAGATGCCCCAACAATTGCAATAGTTGCCGAGCAAAATGCAATTGATAATTCTTATTTAATGACCGAAACTTTGGCAAAAGTTTATTTGGAACAAAAAAAATACCAAAAAGCAATTCAAGCTTATGAAATATTAATTTTGAAATATCCAGAAAAAATTAGTTTCTTTGCAAACCGAATTTCGGACATCAAAACATTACAACAAAATAATAATTAATTTATAATTACCATGTTTACAATTTTTTTAGTTTTAATAACAATAGTTTGTTTTTTATTAATCGTAGTTATTATGGTTCAAAACCCTAAAGGTGGCGGATTATCATCTTCTTTAGGAGGTTCAACTCAAATTGGTGGTGTTCAAAAAACATCAGACTTTTTAGACAAAAGTACTTGGACGTTGTCTACACTTTTGGTGGTTTTGATTTTATTGTCAAGTTTGAGTTTCAATACTGGAAATTCTGATTCAAAAATTATCGATACAAAAGATGTGGCGACTCCAGCTACTCCAGCAACTCCGGCTACTCCAAAACCTGCAACTCCAGCAACAACTGCGCCTGCAACACCAGCACAGCCGGCTGAAGCGGCAAAATAATAAAAAATTTTATTTTAAAATATACAATGTCAGCTTGTCAAAGCTGGCATTTTTTTTAGGTAAAAATGGCAGACTCTGTGGGTTGGCACAATTTCTGAAATACAGATTTCATCAAAATTAAATTAACAAATAAATATAAAATTATGGCTTTAAACATTAAACCCCTTTCAGACAGAGTGCTGATTGAACCTATGGCAGCTGAAACAAAAACAGCATCGGGCATTTTTATACCAGATACGGCCAAAGAAAAACCTCAAAAAGGAACTGTTGTAGCTGTTGGAAACGGAACAAAAGACATTACAATGACGGTTAAAGTTGGTGACGAAGTACTTTACGGAAAATATGCTGGAACAGAATTGAAATTAGAAGGCAAAGATTATTTAATCATGCGTGAGGATGATATTCTTGCAATCATCTAGCGTTTTGTTTCAAGTTTCAGGTTTCAAGTTTGCTTGACATAAAGTAAATTTAATTAAAATAATTTTAAATATTTAACAAAAATTAAAATGGCAAAAGATATAAAATTTGATATTGAAGCACGTGACGGTTTAAAACGTGGCGTTGACGCATTAGCGAATGCAGTAAAAGTTACACTAGGTCCAAAAGGACGCAATGTAATTATTGGAAAATCTTTCGGTGGTCCAACCATAACAAAAGATGGAGTTACTGTTGCAAAAGAAATAGAATTGAAAGACCCATTAGAAAACATGGGTGCTCAAATGGTCAAAGAGGTTGCTTCTAAAACCAACGATTTAGCTGGAGACGGAACAACAACGGCAACAGTTTTAGCGCAAGCTATCGTAAAAGAAGGTTTGAAAAACGTTGCTGCTGGTGCAAATCCGATGGATTTAAAACGCGGAATCGATAAAGCAGTTGAAGCAATTGTTGCTGATTTATCCAAACAAGCTAAAGTTGTGGGAAGCGATTCTGAAAAAATCAAACAAATTGCCTCTATTTCTGCCAACAACGACGAAGTAATTGGCGAATTAATTGCTACTGCTTTCGCAAAAGTTGGAAAAGAAGGGGTAATTACGGTTGAAGAAGCCAAAGGAACAGAAACTTATGTTGATGTTGTGGAAGGAATGCAATTCGACAGAGGATTTTTATCTCCTTATTTTGTTACCAATCCTGAAAAGATGGAAGCAGAATTAGAAAATCCTTACATATTATTGTACGATAAAAAAGTATCTTCTTTAAAAGAATTATTACCAATTTTAGAGCCAGTGGCACAATCTGGAAAGCCACTTTTGATTATTGCAGAAGATGTTGATGGAGAAGCACTTTCTACTTTAGTAGTTAATAAATTGCGTGGCGCATTGAAAATTGCTGCTGTAAAAGCACCAGGTTTTGGAGACCGCAGAAAAGCAATGTTAGAAGACATCGCTATCTTGACGGGTGGAACCGTAATTTCTGAAGAAAGAGGTTACACTTTAGAAAATACTACAATCGAAATGTTGGGAACTGCAAAAAGAGTAACCATCGATAAAGACAATACGACATTGGTTAGTGGAGCTGGAGAGGCTGACATGATTAAAAACCGTGTGAACCAAATTAAAGGTCAAATGGAAGCTACTACTTCTGACTACGACAAAGAAAAACTGCAAGAAAGATTGGCTAAATTAGCTGGTGGTGTTGCAGTACTTTACGTTGGAGCGGCTTCTGAAGTTGAAATGAAAGAGAAAAAAGACCGTGTTGACGATGCGCTTCATGCGACACGCGCTGCGGTTGAAGAAGGAATTGTTGCTGGTGGTGGAGTTGCTTTATTGAGAGCAAAAGCAGCACTTTTGAGCTTGCAAGCAACCAACGCTGACGAAGCAACAGGAATTCAGATTGTTTCTCGTGCGATTGAGTCTCCTTTGAGAACTATCGTTGAAAATGCTGGTTTAGAGGGATCTGTAATCGTTGCAAAAGTAGCTGAAGGAACTGGAGATTATGGTTACAACGCTAAAACAGACGAATATGTAGATATGTTGAAAGCTGGAATCATTGATCCTAAAAAAGTTACTCGTGTAGCTTTAGAAAATGCTGCTTCGGTTGCTGGAATGATCCTTACTACAGAATGTGCATTAGTAGACATTAAAGAAGAAAGCGCTGGAGGAAACCCAATGGGTGGAGGTATGCCAGGAATGATGTAAAAATTATTGCATTTAAATATAAAATCCGAAGTCATGGCTTCGGATTTTTTTTTGAGTATTTTTATCGCAAATTCTGCTAAAACATCTCCATCAACTCCAAAGCTTTCCTAATGCTTTTTACATTTTCAAAAGTAAGCAGAAGGCGCAATCCGTTTGGTGTTTGTTTTTCTTTCATCTTGCAGATGTTGGAGTGTTTTTGAATAAACTGCAAAACCTGATGGAAGTTAGGCGAAGCATAAAATGCCGATTGTTGATCGGACACAAAATAACAAATCATTTTGCCTTGTTTCATTACTAGTTTTTCCACTCCAAATTTGGTGGCAATCCATTTTATTTTAATAGAGTTTAATAAAGAAACCGCTTGTTTTGGCAAAGCACCAAATCGGTCGATGAGTTTTTGTTCGTATTCCAAAAGCGTTTTTTCGTCTTTTATCAAACTCAATTCGTTGTACAATTTTAGTCTTTCGGTAATGCTGTTGATGTATTCATCTGGAAAAAGCAATTCAAAATCGGTATCGATATTCAAATCTTTTACATATGCTTTTTCGGGTTTTTCTTCGTGTTTGTACAACTCTTTGAACTCGTTTTCTTTCAGCTCTTCAATGGCTTCGTTCATGATTTTTTGATAGGTTTCAAAACCAATTTCATTGATAAAACCACTTTGTTCGCCACCCAACAAATCGCCCGCACCACGAATCTCTAAATCCTTCATGGCAATGTTGAATCCGCTTCCTAATTCAGAAAATTGCTCTAAAGCTGAAATTCTTTTACGCGCATCATCGGTCATCATGTGGTAAGGTGGACAAATAAAATAACAAAAAGCTTTTTTGTTGCTTCGCCCTACTCTACCTCGCATCTGATGCAAATCGGACAAGCCAAAATTATTGGCGTTGTTGATAAAAATCGTATTCGCATTCGGAACATCCAAACCAGATTCTATAATGGTTGTTGCTACCAAAACATCAAATTCTCCGTTCATAAATGCCAACATCAATTCTTCTAATTTTTTACCGTCCATTTGACCGTGACCGATTCCCACTCTTGCGTTGGGCACCAACCGCTGGATCATTCCCGCTACTTCTTTGATGTTTTCAATTCTATTATTGATAAAAAATACTTGCCCGTTCCTTTGAATTTCATACGAAATCGCATCACGAATCAACTCTTCTGTAAATCCAACCACATTGGTTTCTAT
>CALPKO020000053.1 GCA_943324165.2 Bdellovibrio sp. ZAP7
GTACTTTAGACAGTTTGAAAACTTGGAAAATTGAAAATGTGAAAGCTGGAAAATACGTTTTGATCGCTTTGAAAGATTTCAGCAACAATTTTAAATTTGATCCAAAAAAAGATAAAATTGGGTTTTTGAAACAAGAAATTACAGTTCCATCTGAAGAAAAATACGAATTGAAATTATTTCAAGAAAAAACGGTTTCGAAAATATTAAAACCAAGTCAAGCCAGCGGAAACCGAGCATTTGTAGGTTATGAAGGAGATTCAAAAAACATAAAAATCGTCTTGAAAAACGGCAACGAAGTTTTGCCAAGTATAGTTACGAAAGTGGACAAAAAAGATTCTGTACAAGTTTGGTTCAATAAAATAAAAGTTGATTCTTTGAAAATGGAAATTACGAAAGATGACTTTAAAAAAGATTTTTATTTTAAAATTAAAGATCAAAAGAAAGACACTTTGGCTTATACCGCCTCTAATAATGGTGTGATTGGCTTTAGAGATACCTTTTCGATTAGTGCTGCGACTCCAATTGTTAAGTTTGATAATACAAAAATATCGCTAGTTGATAAAGACAAAAAAGCAGTTGTGTTTTCAACAGAATATGATGAATTTAACCAAAAATTGAATTTTAAGTTCAAAAAAGAAGAAGAACAAAAATATGCCATTCGGCTTTTGCCCGGAGCAATGACTGACTTTTTTGACAAACAAAATGACACTTTGAATTATAAATTCAGCACCAAAAGTACTGCGGAGTATGGCAACATGACCTTGACTTTAGAAAAGGCGAAGCGTTTTCCTATAATTGTAGAATTAACAGACGAAAAAGGAAAAGTTTTAGTTTCTGAATATGCAGAAAGTACACCTGTTGTTCGGTTTGAAGGTTTAGAACCGAACAAATATTACTTGCGAATTATTTATGACGACAATAAAAACAGAGAATGGGATCCTGGCAATTTTCTTAAAAAACAACAAGCGGAAGAAGTGATTTATTTTCCTAAAATTATCGATGTTCGCGCCAATTGGGATGTCGACCAGCCTTTTGTTTTAGGGGATTAATTTAAACCCATCTCTATCATTCAAAAAACCTGATTTTTTTCTGGTTTCAACTAATTTTTCTTTGTCAAGATTTACGATAAAAACACCTTCGTTTTCATGGGCGCTTAGCATTTCGTTTCCTAAAAAATCGATTGCTTGAGAATGGCCGTTATAATCGTGGTTGTTACCGTCAAAGCCAATTCTGTTAACTCCGATGGCATAACTCATGTTTTCTATCGCCCTGGCTTTTAATAAAATATCCCAAGCATTTATTCTGGTTTTTGGCCAATTGGCAACATAAATCAAAAGATCGTAGTCTTCGGTATTGCGTGAAAATACTGGAAAACGCAAATCATAACAAATCAACGGGCAAATTTTAAATCCTTTGTAATCCACTATCAATTTTTTGTTTCCTTGTTGATAAACTTGGTCTTCGCCTGCCAAAGTAAAAAGGTGTTTTTTGTCGTAACTTTCTATTTTTCCGTCAGGAAAAACAAATATTAATCGGTTGAAGTAGTTGTTGTTTTCTTCGATTACTAAACTACCAACAATAGCACAATTTCTTGTTTTGGCAAGATGTTGAAGCCATAAGACCGTTTCGCCGGTCATGGATTCTGCAACATCGGTTGGATGCATTGTAAATCCAGTTGTAAACATTTCTGGCAAGATAATCAAATCTACATTTTCGGCAATTGCATTGATTTTTGCTTCGAAATGAATTCGATTTTCTTTTGGATTTTCCCAAGATAAATGGGTTTGGATTAGGGCTATTTTCATCCTTTTTAGCATTAAAAAAAACGCATCCAAAATGAATACGTTTTATAATTATCTCTAATAATTGAACTCTTATTTTAAACTCGCAGATAAATATTCTCTGTTCATTTGAGCGATATATTCTAATGAAATTCCTTTTGGACATTCCACTTCACATGCTCCGGTGTTGGTACAATTTCCAAAACCTTCTTGGTCCATTTGTGCTACCATGTTCAAAACCCTGTCTGTTGCTTCCACTTTTCCTTGTGGTAAAAGTGCAAATTGAGAAACTTTAGCAGAAACGAACAACATAGCCGATGAGTTTTTACAAGTGGCAACACATGCACCACATCCAATGCAGGTTGCAGCATCAAATGCCCGATCTGCATCGTGTTTTTCAATCGGAATGGTATTTGCATCAATCGTATTTCCTGAAGTATTTACAGAGATAAATCCTCCAGATTGTTGAATCCTGTCAAACGCGCTTCTGTCTACAACCAAGTCTTTAATTACGGGAAATGCTTTAGCTCTAAATGGCTCGATATAAATGGTATCGCCATCTTTAAACTTGCGCATGTGCAACTGACAGGTTGTTACCAATCGGTCTGGACCATGTGCTTCACCGTTGATAAAAAGCGAACACATTCCGCAAATTCCTTCGCGACAATCGTGGTCGAAAGCTACGGTATCGCTACCTTTTTCGATCAATTGGTCGTTCAAAATATCTAACATTTCCAAGAAAGACATGTCTGGTTCGATGTGATCAACTTGATAATCGACCATTTTTCCGGTTGCTTTAGCGTTTTCTTGACGCCATATTTTTAGGTTTAGTTTCATTCTTTATTTTTTGAATCCTTTAATCGTAACTTTTTTCGTCTTTTTATCTAAATATTGTTCCATTATTGAGTAAACTTCCAATAATTGAACATCGTGCTCTCCCAATCTTTCTTCGATTTCATTTTTAAATGCTAACATTTGTTGCGACACCTCACTTTGAAACGACACCATTTTGCGGATTTCTACAAAAGTGCGCATAATGGCAATGTTTACCAATAATGCTTTTTCTGATTTTAAAACCGAACTTAACATTGCAACACCTTGCTCTGTGAAAGCAAAAGGAGTTTGTGGGCTAAATTTCAAATTTTCAGGAAGGTTATCACAATTTGTGATAACCTCGCTCCATTCATTTTTGGAAAGTTGAAACATAAAATCCTCTGGAAATCTGAAAATATTTCTACGAACAGATTGTTTTAATGCTCTATTCTCTACCTCATAAAGTGAGGATAAATCAAAATCGAGAATTACTTTTTGTCCTCTTATTTCATGAATTTTATTTTGCAAAATGGATAATTTCATCTAAAAAATTACTTATAACTTCTCTGTACCAATTTTACATTATCAAAAACCAACGCTTCTTTGTGCAAAACGGCATCGCTTGGCTTTCCTTTGTATTCCCAAGCAGCAACGTAAGCAAAATTTTCATCGTCCCTTTGTGCTTCACCATCTGGTGTTTGGTATTCTTCACGGAAATGTCCTCCACAAGATTCATTTCTATGCAAAGCGTCTTTTGCAAAAAGTTCTCCTAATTCTAAGAAATCTGCCACACGCAAAGCTTTTGCTAATTCTGGATTAAAACTGTTTTGTGTTCCAGGAATACGAACATCTTTATAAAAATCTTCCCGAATTTGAGCTATTTCTGTAATTGCGTCTTTTAGTCCTTTTTCATTTCGCGCCATTCCAACTTGGTTCCACATGATTTTTCCTAGCTTTTTGTGGAAATAATCTGCTGGTTTAGTCCCGCCATTGTTCATCAAAGTATTAATTTGATTCAATACATTTTGTTCCGCTTCTTCAAATTCTGGAGAATCTGTAGAAATTGTACCCATTTTGATGTCTGGAGCCAAATAATCTCCAATGGTGTATGGCAAAACAAAATAACCATCTGCCAAACCTTGCATCAAAGCAGAAGCTCCTAATCTATTGGCTCCGTGGTCAGAGAAATTAGATTCTCCAATTGAAAAACAACCTGGAATTGTAGTTTGTAAATTATAATCCACCCAAGTTCCACCCATCGTATAATGCACGGCTGGATAAATCATCATCGGCGTTGTGTAAGGATCTTCGTCAACGATTTTCTCATACATTTGGAATAAATTCCCGTACTTGTTGGCAACAACGTCTGTTCCTAATTTTTTCACGACATTCATATCGTTTTCGTCCAAATGTTTCAACCTGGCTTGGTCGATTCCATAACGAATAATGGCTGCAGCAAAATCTAAGTAAACTGCTTCACCTGTTTTATTGATTCCAAAACCTGCATCGCAACGCTCTTTTGCTGCACGTGAAGCAATGTCTCTAGGGACTAAATTTCCAAAAGCAGGATATCTTCTTTCTAAAAAATAATCTCTGTCTTCTTCTTTCAATTGGGTTGGCTTTAGCTTTCCTTCTCTAATCGCTTGAGCATCTTCTAGTTTTGCAGGTACCCAAATTCGTCCGTCATTTCTCAAAGACTCTGACATCAAAGTCAATTTTGCTTGATGATCGCCAGAAACTGGAATACAGGTTGGGTGAATTTGTGTATAACATGGATTGGCAAAAAATGCACCACGCTTGTGGATTTTCCACGCTGCAGTCACATTGCTTCCCATTGCGTTTGTAGATAAGAAAAATACGTTCCCGTATCCTCCAGAAGCAATCACTACAGCATGTGCAGAATGACGTTCGATTTCTCCGGTTACTAAATTTCTAGCTATAATTCCACGGGCTTTACCTTTCACAATTACTAAATCTAGCATTTCGTGGCGGTTGTGCATTTTTATTTTTCCACGGGCAATTTGACGGTTCATTGCAGAATAAGCTCCTAAAAGTAACTGCTGACCTGTTTGTCCTTTGGCATAAAAAGTTCTTGAAACTAAAGTTCCACCAAAAGAACGGTTGTCTAAAAGTCCGCCATATTCTCTTGCAAATGGAACACCTTGCGCCACACATTGGTCAATAATACTTGTAGAAACTTCCGCTAAACGGTGAACATTGGCTTCTCTAGCGCGATAATCTCCTCCTTTTACGGTATCATAAAAAAGTCTGAAAACCGAATCGCCATCACCTTGGTAATTTTTCGCAGCATTAATTCCACCTTGAGCAGCAATTGAGTGCGCACGACGAGGGGAATCTTGAAAACAAAATGCTTTTACATTATAACCTAATTCTGCCAAAGTTGCCGCAGCAGAGCCACCAGCAAGTCCAGTTCCAACAACAATAATGTCTAAATTACGCTTGTTTGCTGGATTTACTAAATTGATATGGTCTTTATAATTGGTCCATTTTTCTGAAATTGAACCGCTTGGAATCTTAGAATCTAATGCCATAATTATTTATGTATTAAGTAAATTTTCTATTTCTATTTTTAAAGTTGGAAGATGTCTTGTCGCAATAGTCCAAATTAACTCGTCATCAATATTATCGTAACTATGAACAATTCTATTCCTCAAACCTACAATTTGTCTGTAAAATTGAATTTCTATTTTTTCAACCTTTGCAATTCAATTTAATGCTTCACCTATTATTTCTAATTCTCTTTCGACAGCTCTCCTTAATTGTTTGTTTTGAATATAATGTTTAAAGTTATAATTACTGTCTATAAATGCTTCAATTGATAAAATTGATTCTTGAATATCATACAAACATTTTAAAGTATATTCATCCATAAATTAGTTGTCTGTTTCTTTCAATATTTTTAATAAAAAAAGGATTCTTTAAAGACTTTAGACTCAATAAATCTATTTCTCTTTTGAATAAATCCTCAAATCCAAATAGTAAATTAAAATAATTGTCCGTATACTGAAAAGGATCTTCATTTTTAATTTCAACAAGAAAATCAATATCCGAATTGTCGTTAAAATTTTCATTCAAAACCGACCCAAAAACATACAATTTTTCAACTTTGTTTTCTTGGCAAAGTTTGTCGATTGATGCTTTATTATTTTCGATTATTGAATTCATAAATTAATACACAAAATGGTGGAATAAAGCAATACCTATAAATCCAAACGGAACTACGATAGCAAAGCCATAGGCGAAATTTTGTAATCCTTTTGAATACTTATTATTAAATCCAATAGATTGAAATGATGAGTTGAATCCGTGCCATAAATGCAACGAAAGCAAAACAAAAGAAAGACAATATAAACCTACACGAATTGGGTTTTCAAAATGTTCTTTCAATTCTGGATAATATCTTTCCGAATCCATTGGTTTTGCTTGAACATATTTATACACCATTTCTGGAATCCAAAAATCGTAGAAATGCAATGCTAAAAATGCCAAAACAACTGAACCTGAAATTATCATATTTCTCGACATCCACGATGCATTTGCTCCACCATTGTATTTTGCATAACCAATTGGTCGTGCACTTCTATTTTTAAAATCTAGTACAAAACCCATAATAAAATGAAAAACTACGCCAACAATCAAAATCGGTTGAATAACAAATTGTACCAAAGGATTATTCCCCATAAAATGAGAAATTGAATTGAACGTATCAGGACTAAAAACTGATGTACTATTGATGAAAAAATGTTGTGTTAAAAACAAAATTAAGAAAAGTCCCGAAAGTGCCATTCCTACTTTCTTCGCAATCGACGAACTTAATAAACCAGATTTTGACATGATTAAAATTTAAATTTTTAAAATACGCAACAAAAATACTCCTAATTAGAAAATTCTACAACCTTTTTGCACTTATTTATAATGATTTTAAAATGTTGCTTTTGATAGTGTAACAAATGTTCAATTCTTTTGGTAAAATTAGGGGTTTTAGGTGGTTTTTATTAAACAAAATGATTTTGGGGAGGCAACCAAATATTCCCTTTTTTTTGACAATAAATCATTTCTAAACTTATAAATTATCAAATTATCAAATTATCTCATTTTTTAATTTAGAATTGGCAAAAGTGCCAAAAATCGAAGTTTTATTCCGCAAATTTGATTGGTTTAAAGGTGATAATTGTAAATTTAAATTTTTAAAATCAGAATAAAATTTACATGAAAACAGGAATTGATGCCATCGCTTTTGATGTTGCCAAAATACATTTGCCAATAAAAACATTAGCAAATGCTAGAAATATAGAACCCGAAAAATTAGAAAAAGGACTCGGATTAATCAAAATGACTTTACCCGATGTCCACCAAGACACCGTCGTTTTTGGCGCCAATGCACTGACAAAATTGATACTCGAAAACAATTTAAAGCTAGATGAAATTGCACGGATTTATGTCGGAACCGAGAGTGCCATTGACAGTTCAAAACCTATTGCAAGTTTTTTAATTGCTTTGATGGAACAAAAATTTGGCGAAAATAGCTTGTCTGAATGTGATGTGGTTGATTTCACCTTTGCTTGTATAGCAGGTGTTGACGCTTTGCAAAACTGCATTGACTTTGTAACCTTAAATCCAAACAAAAAAGCCATTGTTGTTACAACTGATTTTGCCAAATATGATCTAAATTCGACCGGAGAATACACACAGGGAGCTGGTGCTTTAGCGATGTTGATTACTTCAAACCCTCGAATCATGGCTTTCGATAATTGCTGGGCAACCTCAACCAAAGGAGTTTTTGATTTTTTTAAACCTTATCGACAAATTCCAAAACAGGAAATTACTCGCAACGATAACAACGATATTTGGTTTGGAAATCTCGAAGCTGAAATTGAGATTCACAAAGATCAACCCGTTTTTGAGGGACAATATTCCAATCAATGTTACATTGAAAGAACTAAAAATGCCTATTTTAGTTTAAAAAAACTTAAAAATACCGATTCAAGTCTTTACGCATCTTGGTTTAGTATCATTATGCATTTACCGTATTCGTTTCAAGGAAGAAGAATGTTGTCA
>CALPKO020000054.1 GCA_943324165.2 Bdellovibrio sp. ZAP7
TATCAAAAACACCACCACCGAAAAAAATTATCCTTTGGGGTATTTCAGTCTTTCAGAGACCGATTATCAAAAGTATTTGATTAAATAAAAAAAACAAACCTCGCTTAAAATGGATGAAGCGAGGTTTGTTTTTTATTTTTTCTATTGAATTTTTTATCTGGAAAGGATTTCGCAACAGCTACTAATATTGGCTCTTACTAAAATTATTTTTACGCTTTGGGTAGAAAAATCTCTGCCATCATGCAACGAGCACTTCCTCCGCCGCAGGCTTCGATGGTATCAAGGCTTGAACTTAAAATTTCGGCATGCTTTTGTAAGGTTTCAATTTGTTTAGCAGTTAAACTTTCGTGAGCCGCTTTGCTCATTATCAAATACCTTTTATCTTTGGCACCGCGCACTTCGAGCATGTTGCCCGCAAAATTGTTTACTTGTGATTCCGTAATCAAGATAATTTCTTTACCGTCGCCTTTCAAATTGTCTAAAACCATTTTACGTTCTTTTTTGTCGTCAATTGCGTCAGCACAAATCACGGCAAAAGTTTCGCCCAAGCACATCATTACGTTGGTGTGGTAAATTAATTTTCGTTCGCCGTTTACGGTTTGATAAGCCTCAAAAATAATGGGTGCATAATCAAAATCTTCACAAAACTCGATGAACAATTCTTCGTCTGCCCTAGGCGAAAGTGCGCAATAAGCTTTTTGGTTAGCGCGGTCTAGAAGTAAACTTCCGGTACCTTCAAGAAAAATATTATCTTCTTCGGCAGAAGTATAATCCATGTATTCTGTAACCAAAAATCCTTGTTGTTCGAGTGTATCAACAATGTCCTCGCGTCTTTCTAAACGGCGATTTTCGGCAAACATGGGGTACAAAATTACATCGCCACTTTCGTGAAAAGATATCCAATTGTTTGGAAAAATGGAGTCGGGTGTGTCGGGACTTAGGGTATCGTCGACCACAATTACATTTACGCCAACTCCACGCAATTTTTCAACAAAAACATCAAATTCTTGTTGCGCTTTGGCATTTACGGTGGCGGGTAAAAGTCCATCAATCACTTTTTGATAATAATTATTTACGGCTGTTTGCTCGTTCATGCGAAACGCCACTGGGCGAATCATTAGGATGGAGTTGGTAGTTTGATTCATTTTATTTTGTGGGTTATTGATTGTTGGTTTTGTTTCAGGTTTTAAATTTAATAACAACGGTTTTAAACTGTGAACTGTAACTGAAAACTGACAACTATTACTATTCTCTAACCAGTGGCAAAGTGGAGCATCTTAAAAGTCCTTCTTGCTTGGCGATTTCGGCGTAAGGAATTTCTTCTACAACAAATCCATTATCACGCAACCAATTGTTTAATCTTGTGAAATTTCTTTCTGAAACTACAATTTTATCATCAATCGAAAACACATTCGAATTCATATCATACATTTCGTCCCTTGTGATGTGAAATAGATTTTCTTTTCCGAAAAGGTTGACCAAAAACAGATAATCAGCTTCTTCTCTAAATCCATTTTTGTAGATAATTCCTTTGTTTTTTCCAACAGGTTGAAAACAACAATCCAAATGAAGCGCGTTGTCTCGTGCTTCAATTTTAGATTTAACCAAATCAAAAGCTTTAACAATTTTGTTTGGAAATAATTCAGTGATGTATGCCACACCAGCCGTATTTGTGCGTGCAGTTATATAATCTTTATAATCACTTCCTTTGTAGGTTCCGATAAAAATATAATTGTTCCACAGCATTACATCTCCGCCTTCAATATGAACTTCGGTCGGCGGACGCATCACTTTTAATGGATTAATTTGATCTATCACATATTGAATGGCATCAAGTTCTCGCTCTCTGTCAGGAAGGATGTTGGCTTTGATAAAAATATCATCAATCACAAAACCAATGTCCCTGGTAAAAATTTGGTTGTAGTTTTCAATCATTTCCGGACGAAAAACTTGCACACCATATTTCTGAAAAACTTGATTAAAGGCTTCCATTTCTTGAACCATGTCTTTTTCTAAAGGATAAGTTCCAGCCAAAATATGTTCTAACGATTTAGGGTCATAAGCTTCTTCTGAGGACGGTGTTGGTCCATTATTAATGGCTGAACCAAGCACAACCGCTTTTAGTCTTGCCGTTTCGTTTTTAATATTGAGAGATAACATAAATGAATTTGAATTTCTACAAAGATAAATAATAAGGGTTGAATTGTAAAGATTTCTTATTTTTAAGTTCAAAAATTGTTGATTAAATAATATCGCATAAAAAAAGCCTCACTTTGGTAGTGAAGCTCTTAAATATGTATTATATTGAATCTATCTCTCTTCAAAAGTTTTAAAATCACGTAAAGGATGCCCAGTATAAATCTGTCTTGGTCGCCCAATTGGTTCTTTATTTTCGCGCATTTCTTTCCACTGAGCAATCCAACCTGGTAGTCTTCCGATTGCAAAAAGAACAGTAAACATATCTGTTGGAATACCTAGAGCACGGTAAATAATACCTGAATAGAAATCGACATTTGGATAAAGTTTTCGTGAAACAAAATACTCATCTACCAAAGCAGATTCTTCTAATTTTTTAGCAATTTGTAAAATTGGATCATTTACTCCTAATGTAGATAGCACTTCGTCGGCTGCTTTTTTAATGATTTTGGCCCTAGGATCAAAATTCTTATAAACGCGGTGACCAAATCCCATCAAGCGGAATGGATCTTCTTTGTCTTTTGCCTTTGCTAGATATTTATCAGCATCTCCCCCATTTTTCTGAATTTCTTCTAACATTTCTAACACTGCTTGGTTGGCACCTCCATGAAGTGGTCCCCAAAGTGCAGAAACACCTGCTGAAATTGAAGCAAACAATCCTGCATGAGATGAACCGACCATTCTAACGGTTGAAGTTGAACAGTTTTGCTCGTGATCGGCATGAAGTATGAACAATTTGTCTAAAGCATTCACCACCGCCGGATTTGTTGTGTATGGTCCAGTTGGTAATTGAAACATTAAGTGCAAGAAGTTTTCTACATATCCTTTTGTATTATCATAATAATTCAAAGGAAAACCAGATGATTTTCTGAAAGTCCAACTTGCCAAAACCAAGAATTTACCCATTGTTTTGCAAATGGCTTCGTACATTTCGGTTTCATTTTCTACATTTACTACTTTTGGGTTAAAGGCAGTTAATGCAGAGGTCAAAGAAGACAAAACGCCCATTGGATGCGCCGTTTTTGGAAAACCATCGATAATGTTTTTCATTTCTTCATTAACCAAAGTATATTTTCTGATGTCTGTTTCAAATTGTGTTAATTGCCGCTTGGTTGGCAATTCTCCAAAAATCACAAGATAGGAAACTTCTAAAAATTGAGCTTTTTCAGCCAAATCTTCAATCGAATAACCTCTGTAGCGCAGAATCCCTTCTTCGCCATCTAGGAATGTAATTTCACTTTTGCAAGCACCAGAATTTTTGTATCCCGGATCCATTGTAATTGCTCCCGTTAAATCTCTGAGTTTGTTAATGTCTATGGCAACTTCATTTTCGGTTCCTACGATGAGCGGAAACTCAATTTTTTTGCCATCAAATTCTAATATTGCTGTTTTTGACATGGTGTGTATGGGTGATTAATCGAATAAAATATATAATTTAACAAAACTAATAAATTAAAAATGAAATAAAAAAAGAATACAGTCACCAAATCGTTAATTTTTATATAAAAGTCGAAATTCTTCGAAATGAAGGATTTTTAAATTTCAATAGTTGGAGTACGTCAATAAAAAAACCCTTTCAAAATTAAACTTTGAAAGGGTTTTTTCGTAAAAATTTTAAATATTAGTTAAATGCTTTTTCACCTGGAAAATAAGCGGTATCGCCTAATTCTTCTTCAATTCTAAGCAATTGGTTGTATTTTGCCATTCTGTCTGAACGAGAAGCAGAACCCGTTTTGATTTGACCGCAATTTAATGCAACGGCTAAATCAGCAATGGTATTGTCTTCTGTTTCTCCCGAACGGTGTGACATTACGGAAGTATAACCAGCTCTGTGCGCCATGTTTACGGCAGCAATTGTTTCGGTCAAAGTTCCAATTTGGTTTACTTTTACCAAGATAGAATTGGCAATTCCTTCGCTGATTCCACGAGAAAGTCTTTCTACATTGGTTACGAACAAATCGTCTCCTACCAATTGGGTTTTATTTCCTATTTTATCGGTTAGGTATTTCCATCCTTTCCAATCGTCTTCATACATTCCGTCTTCGATAGAAATAATTGGATAATTCGCAGCTAATTCAGCCAAATAATCAGCTTGTTCTTCTGAAGTTCTTATTTTTCCTGTTGGGCCTTCAAATTTTGTATAGTCGTATTTTCCGTCAACATAAAATTCTGAAGCGGCGCAATCAAGTGCTACCATTACTTCATCTCCGAATTTGTAACCTGCATTCTCAACTGCTTTTTTAATTGTATCCAAAGCATCTTCTGTTCCACCAGCCAAGTTAGGAGCAAAACCACCTTCGTCACCAACTGCAGTTGATAAGCCACGGTCGTGTAATACTTTTTTCAAATTATGAAAAATTTCAGTTCCGATTTGCATAGCATGTGTAAAAGAAGTCGCTTTTACAGGCATAATCATAAATTCTTGAAACGCAATTGGCGCATCAGAATGAGAACCACCGTTGATGATATTCATCATTGGTACTGGCAAAGTATTGGCAGAAACACCGCCAATATAACGGTACAATGGTAATCCAAGTTCATTTGCTGCTGCTTTTGCTGCTGCCAAAGAAACACCTAAAATTGCATTTGCGCCCAAGTTTGATTTGTTTGGTGTTCCATCTAAATCAATCATGGTTTGGTCAATCAAGTTTTGTTCGAAAACAGAAATTCCTAACAATTCTTCGGCAATTTTTGTATTTACATTATCGACTGCTTTCAAAACACCTTTCCCTAAAAATGCTTTTCCGCCATCACGCAATTCTACTGCTTCGTGCTCTCCTGTTGAAGCTCCTGATGGAACAGCAGCCCGACCCAATACACCATTTTCTGTTACTACATCTACTTCGATAGTTGGATTTCCTCGTGAATCAAAAATTTGTCTTGCGTGAATTTTGATAATAATACTCATAAAGCTTGTTTTAAATGTTGATATGTGAATTTGAATACCACAAATATATTATATCTTCAACTACAAAAAGAGTAAAGTTGTTAATCTTATTAACGATAACGTTTTAGTTATTTTTATACTACTCCACTCCCTTAATAGAAAGCTACATTAGATTAGAATTTGGAATTAAAATCATTAAAATTAAAACTTACTTTGAAGATATTCGCTTTCTTAATGCTAATTTTTGATTTGCTTTGTAATAAATAAACATTGGACAGCAAAAAAAGTCAGAAGTGTAATTTAGAATTTTTTATTACCAAAAAGCTAAAAATAATTAAACAAAAATAGTATTTTCTTTTTGGTAAATGGTAATCAAATTCGAATTCGAGTGGTTTGAGTTAACATTTAATGCCGTGAAAAGTTTTTACTGCTTAATCCTTTCAATAAATTCATCAAATAAATAAGAAGAATCATGTGGGCCAGGACTTGCCTCTGGATGGTATTGAACAGAGAAGCAGTTTTTGTTTTTCATTCGCATCCCAGCAACGGTGTGGTCGTTAATGTGCTCGTGTGTGATTTCAAAATCTGGATGTTTTTCAAGCTCCTCTCTATTGACTGCAAATCCATGGTTTTGCGAAGTAATTTCGCCTTTTCCAGTAATATTATTCATCACAGGATGATTAATTCCTCGGTGGCCATTGAACATTTTATAAGTTGATATTCCGTTAGCCAAAGCAATCACTTGGTGTCCAAGGCAGATGCCAAATAAAGGTTTGTTATTGGCTAAAATCTCTTTTGCAACTTGTATTGCTCCAAAAAGCGGATCTGGATCACCGGGCCCATTGGATAGAAAATAGCCATCGGGATTGAAAGCCGCTAAATCTTGAAAAGTAGCATCGAACGGGAAAACTTTTATGTAACAATCTCTTTTGGCAAGATTGCGTAATATATTGGTTTTGATGCCTAAATCTAAAGCTGCTATTTTGTATTTTGCTGTTTCATTCCCGTAAAAATATGGCGATTCTGCAGAAACTTTTGATGCCAATTCTAAACCTTGCATGTCTGGCGTTTTAGAAAGAGCACTTTTCAAATCTTCAATTGAAGTGCCATCGGTACAAATTACGGCATTCATTGCGCCATTGTCTCGGATATAACTCACCAAAGCCCGAGTGTCAACGTCAGCAATGCAAATAAGATTTTGTTTGGTAAAATAATCTTCAAGACTCTCGGTAGCGTCGGGACGAGAAAAATTAAAACTAAAATTCTTGCAAACCAATCCAGCAATTTTGATACCGCCAGATTCTACTTCATTTATATTCACACCATAATTTCCGATATGCGGATTGGTCGCCACCATGATTTGTCCGAAATAAGATGGATCTGTAAAAATCTCTTGATAACCAGTCATTCCGGTATTGAAGCAAACTTCGCCAAAAGTAGTACCTGAAATTCCAATAGATTTACCGTGAAAAATGGTTCCGTCGGCTAGTAAAAGTAAAGCTGGTTGTCGTGTTTTGTAATTCATGTTGTGTTGATGTATCGCAAATTTAAATATTATTTCTTGAAACTTTATATTTTTTTTGAATATCTGTTTTACAATTGGTTTTGAAAAGATAAAGTTCACACTTAACCCCGACAGAAAGGAAAAGCCTTTTTTATGTGACGTAAGGAACAATAAAAAAGATTGGGATGATGGCGGGACAGATTGTGATATGATTTATAAGTTTGTGTTTCGAATAAAAAAAAAGACAACCTAAATAGATTGTCTTGTTGAATTACAGCGCTTCGTAATATTTGAGAATGATGTTAACATCCGTTTCGTTCGAAAAATCGAGGTTGTTTGTTTTTGCATATTCCTTAACTTGTGCTTGCTTGTCTTTGGTTAATTTGAGAATAGCACTTTTGTTAAGTTTTATTTTTTCAATATTATCTTTTGTTTTTGTGTAATAGGTGTAGGATTGTACATATCTATCCTGCTGAATTTTTTCTTGTGTCAATGGACTAATTGTTCCTTCAAGCACACTTATTTCAATTTTTTTATAAATATCAAAAGATTTGCCTTTGAAAATTTCTAAGACTAAACCGCTAAGATTGCTTTCATCTAAATTTTTGTACTTCTTATTTCCAGCAACAACATAATCAATCACCTTTAAATCATATTGAAAAACGGAGTCTTTAGAAATTTTTGTTTCTAAAGTTCCACTAGAAAGGTTGTAGTTTAGGTTTAACATCTTGAAAGAATTACCCGCCTTATTAGTTATAGAATAAATTCCTTCAAAATTTTTGAATAAATAATTTGTTCCAGTGATAGTTTTATCTTCTACTTTGGCAGGCGCCCATACTCCAGCAGACAAATTACCTGCTGAACTTTTTAAAGAACTCAGTGAACTTTTAGTGTCTAAATAGCTAGATCCACCTTGAGCA
>CALPKO020000055.1 GCA_943324165.2 Bdellovibrio sp. ZAP7
CCCAGGATAAGTATTGACGTCACCAATGGCATAAATCCCGTCAATGTTAGTTTGATAATCTAGAGCATTGTTAACTTTGATGGCGTTTTTTTCAATTTCTAATCCCCAATTGGCAATTGCACCTAATTTCGGAGTTAATCCAAAAAGTGGGATGAAATAATCGGTTTCTATAGTTGCAACATCGCCATCTTTATTAATCGAAATGGCGTTTAAATGAGTTTCCCCATGCAAAGAAGTAACCTCTGCTGGCGTAATCAATTTCACCAATCCAAGTTTTTTGCATTCTTGCAATTTTTCGACAGAATCTAACGCACCACGAAATTCATTTCTTCGGTGAATTAAGGTAACTTCGGCAGCTACATCAGCCAAAAAAATACTCCAATCTAATGCGGAATCGCCTCCGCCAGCGATTACGATTTTTTTATTCCGGAACAATTCTGGGTCTTTCACAAAATATTCTACCCCTTTGTCCTCATAGTATTCAATATTTTCGATCAGCGGCTTTCTCGGTTCAAAACTGCCCAAACCACCAGCAATGGCTACTGCTTTTGCATGGTGTTTCGTGCCTTTGTTTGTAGTGACAATAAACGTACCATCGTCTAATTTATCTATAGTTTCTGCAGTTTCATTTAACGTAAAACCTGGTTGAAATTGTTTAATTTGCTCCATTAAATTAGCAACCAAATCTCCTGCTAAAACTTCTGGAAAACCAGGAATATCATAGATAGGTTTTTTTGGATAAAGTTCTGATAATTGTCCACCGATTTGTGGCAAAGCGTCTATTATATGGCATTTTAATTTTAATAATCCCGCTTCGAAAACGGCAAAAAGTCCGGTTGGTCCAGCGCCGATTATTATTATATCTGTTTCAATCATTTTTATTGATAGGTATTTCTTTAAAAAGATAAATTTTGATAATGATTTCGGATTTGCGTTAGGGATTGCAGTGGAAATCCTTTTTCTGTTTTTTCTTTAAAAAAAGAAAAAGATTGCAACGGAAAGCCCGACCCGTAGGGAAACGCCCAAAAAAACACTAAAGAATATTAACTACTGTCTCGATTTGTGGTGCAAATTTTTTGATAGTAGTTTCGACGCCAGCCCTCATTGTCATTTGGTTTACACTGCATGAAGTGCAAGCTCCTTCGAGTTTTACTTTTACGTGTTTACCATCTTCAATCGAAACCAAAGAGATATCACCTCCGTCTGAATTCAAAAAAGGTCTGATTTCTTCGAGTGCTTTTTCGATATTGATTGTTAATTCTTCTGTTGTCATATTTTTAAGTTTTCAGTCTCAGTTTTCAGTCTCAGTTTTCAGTCTCAGTTTACAGTTTTATAAACAAACTGCGTTCTTCTGATGTAAACTGAATACTATTTCTTAACAGCGGCACATCCGGCCATAGTTGTTATCTTTATTGCCTCAGTTGCAGGTAAATTTTGGTTTCTACTTACGGTTTCTTGCACAACATTTCGTGTAATTTCTTCAAACACACTTTCGATTGTAGATCCTGTTTGCAAGGCAGCCGGGCGACCATAATCGCCTGCTTCTCTGATGCTTTGCACTATCGGAACTTCTCCAAGAAAAGGAACATTCAAGTCTAAAGCTAAATTTTTTGCGCCTTCTTTTCCGAAAATGTAATATTTGTTATTGGGCAATTCTTCTGGCGTGAAATAAGCCATGTTTTCTATAATTCCGAGTACAGGAACGTTGATAGCATCCGACAAAAACATAGAAACTCCTTTTTTTGCATCTGCCAAAGCAACTGCTTGCGGCGTACTAACGACAACTGCGCCTGTAATTGGCAATGATTGCATGATAGACAAATGAATATCGCCTGTTCCCGGTGGTAAATCGATAAGCATAAAATCTAGTTCTCCCCAATCTGCATCAAAAATCATTTGATTTAAAGCTTTTGATGCCATTGGTCCACGCCAAATTACCGCTTGACTTGGCGCAGTAAAAAATCCGATAGAAAGCAACTTAATTTCGTAGCTTTCAACAGGTTTCATTTTAGATTTACCGTCAACTACTACAGATATTGGCTTTTCTGTTTCAACATCAAACATAATGGGCATTGAAGGACCATAAATATCCGCATCAAGAATTCCAACTGAAAAGCCCATTTTAGCTAAAGTTACAGCAAGATTTGCAGTAACGGTAGATTTACCGACACCACCTTTTCCTGAGGCAACAGCAATGATATTTTTTATTCCAGGAATAGATTTTCCTTTGATTTCATTGGCTTTTTCTGGTGTTTCAACTTTGATGTTGACTTTAACCAAAACTTCTGGAGAAAACTTATCGTGAATTAATTTTTTGATATCGTCTTCTGCCCGTTTTTTTATGTGCATTGCCGGCGTTGAGATGAGCAAATCTATCGTAACTTCATCACCAAAAATAAGTACATTTTTGACGGCACCACTCTCGACCATATTTTTTCCTTCTCCTGCAATAGTGATGGTTTCTAATGCTTTAAGAATTTCTTTTCTGTCTAATTTCATTTTAAAATTTCAAGTGTAATGTTTCAAGTTTAATTTTATTTAAACTGAATATGAATTGCAAATATAGTTTGAATAAGTTGAATGTCAAATGTTGGATGTCAAAAGTTTTTGATGGTGGAATAACAATTTCTTATTGTGAAATATTGTTCCAATAAACTATGATTTTATTATTTCGAAACAAATTCTAGCGCTTCCAAACTTACTGTTGAAGTAAAAACGCCATAATTTACAACCGCTTTATTTTTTTCAATTTTATCAATAGTGCCAACTGCTTTACCGTCAAACATTCTTACTCTGTCTCCCAATTTTAAGATTGGTTTTGGCTTTTCAACCACTTCATTTGCTTTTAACTTCTTTTCTTTTTTAGCAATACGAATTTCTTCAACTTGTACTTCTACTTCCTTGATAACTGCTTTTTCTTTGTCTTTTTTAACCAATACTTCTTTTATAGATGCTTTTCGACGTTTTGAATTTTCCATTTCAACAATTTTCAAAAATTCACCAATCAGTTCTTTTTTGTTTTTGTTGTTGAAATAATTTTCAGCGATATTTTCAAATTTTTGCCCGATGTAAATCAACTTTTGGTTGCTATCATACAATTCTTGGTAACTTTCGAGCTTTTGTTTGATTTTTGTATTGATATTCTCCATTTTTACGCTTTCCTCTCGGGCTTTTACTTCTTCTACTTTCAAATTTTGAGAAGTTTTTTCCATTTTTGATCGCTCCTTTTGAAGATTGGCAATGGTTTTGTCAAATCGCACTTTTCCGGTTTCAATTTTCTTTTTTGCGCGATTAATTAATCCGAAAGGAATTCCGTTTTTTTGCGCCACTTCAAAAGTAAAAGAACTTCCTGCCTGTCCTAAAGCCAATTTATACATTGGTTCCAACGTCTTTTCATCAAAAAGCATATTGGCATTGATGGCGAAAGGCAATTCGTTGGCTAAGATTTTTAGATTAGAATAATGGGTGGTAATGATTCCAAAAGCTTCTCGATGGTAAAATTCTTCTAAAAAAATCTCTGCCAATGCACCACCCAAATCCGGATCAGAACCTGTACCAAATTCATCAATCAAGAAAAGTGTTTTATTGTTGCATTTTTTCAAGAAATAATTCATGTTTTTCAGGCGATAACTATACGTGCTCAAATGATTTTCTATAGATTGATTATCTCCAATGTCGGTTAAAATCCTATCAAACAAAAAAGTTTCGCTTCGTTCGTGTACCGGAATCAGAATACCAGATTGTAACATCAGTTGAAGCAGTCCAACCGTTTTCAGAGAAATGGTTTTTCCACCAGCATTGGGGCCAGAAATGACAATTATTCTGTTTTCGTGGGCTAATTCGATGCTTTGTGGATGCGTTATTTCGTTTTTTTCTTTGTTGTTCAAAAATAAAATAGGATGATATGCCTCACGCAAAAACAACCTTCTATTTTCGGTAATTTCTGGTAAAATGCCGTTTATTTTTCTAGCATATTTAGCCTTTGCCGCCACAACATCAATGTCACTTAAAAAATCTTGGTACTTGATGATTAAAGGTAAAAAGTGACGAATGGCATTGGTCAGTTGTTTTAAAATTCGGGTGATTTCTTCCTTTTCTTCATATTCCAAATTGCTTAATTCACGTGAATATTGCAATGTGGTTTCGGGTTCAATATAGGCGATACTTCCTGTTTTTGAACTTCCCATAATCGAGCCTTTCACTTTTCGTCGGTACATTGCTAAAACCGCTAAAACCCTTCGATTGTTGACAAAACTTTCTTTAATATCATCTAAATAGCCCAAAGAATTGTATTGTGACATCGCCATTCCAAAACTTTGATTCACCTTTCCTCGAACCGAATTCATGTCTCGGCGAATATTGAGTAAGTCTGGGGAAGCATTGTCTTTTATCTCACCATATTTATCTAAAACATCATCAATTTGATTAATGATATCTTTTGTAAATTCAACCCGCAAGGCCCTTTGGTTTAAATTAGGATAATATTCGTCAAACTTTTTCAAGAATAAAATTAAGAAATTGGAAGTTGTCGAAATCGTCGCAATTTTTCTAAAACTGTTGGCTTCTAGAAAACTATCTTCAATGGCTAAAAATTTTATTTCATGCGAAATAGCATCAAATCCATGATTTGGTAATGCGTTGTTATTATCAAATGAAGAACGGTATTCTGAAGTTTGCAAAAGCGATTGCATCAAAGTAGGTTTGTCTTTGAAGGGTTCAATAAGTAGGACTTTTTCACTACCAATTTCGGTGTTGCAAAGTGCTGAAATGGTTTCTAAAACAGTTGGAAATTGAAGGTCTTGTAGCGTTTTTTCTGTAATCGATATCATGTATTATGCTTGAAAATTCAAAGTTACAAAGTTTAGAAGGTTCAAAATATAAAAGTTGGTATATTTGTTAAAAATTAACTTATGTTGAAAGATACGATTTCAAAATCTTGGCAATTGGTTCTAAAAGATGAATTTGAAAAGCCGTATTTTAAAAAATTGGAGAATAATATTATTAATGAATATAAAAATGGCGTTTGTTTTCCGCCAAAGGAATTGATTTTTGAAGCTTTAAACCAATGCTCCTTCGAAGATTTGAAAGTCGTAATTATTGGACAAGATCCCTATCATGGAGAAAACGAGGCCAACGGCTTGTGTTTTTCTGTAAATGATAATGTAAAAATTCCTCCGTCTTTGAGAAATATTTTTGTAGAAATAAATAATGATTTAGACCAAATTTTCATTCCAAGTTCAGGGAATTTAGAACGTTGGGCAAAACAAGGAATTTTACTTTTGAATGCAACTTTAACCGTTAGAAAAGACATTGCCAATAGCCATAAAAATTTGGGTTGGACATTGTTTACAGATGCGATTATACAATCAATCTCAGACAAAAAGGAAAGTATTATTTTTTTACTTTGGGGAAATTTTGCGCAAAAAAAAGGATTGCAAATCGATAACAATAAGCATTTTGTATTAACATGTGGCCATCCTTCTTTTGCAAGTAGCCACAAAAAATGGTTTGGAAATAAGCACTTTAGCCAAACAAATGCTTATCTGAATTCAATTGGAAAATCGGAAATTATTTGGTAGAAGGACGCTTATCTTTTTAAAGCAAAGTGCGACTTGAGTTCTTTTTGGGATCCATTAACATCTTCGTATTTCAAAACGAACCAATAGTCTGTTGCGGGCATTGGATTGTTGACAAAAGTACCATCCCAACCGCCTCCTGTTGGACTAATTTGTTTGAGCAATTTCCCCATTCTATCAAAAATAAGAATAGTTGATTTGGTTGGATTTGGGATTTCGGTAATGTTCCAAAAATCATTATAACCATCGCTGTTTGGTGTAAAAAACCTTGGGAAATTATAAGCGTCTACCTTAAAAACAAAATCATTACAACCGTTTTTATCTTTAACGGTAATGGTGTAGGTGCCTCCCAAAAAAATATTGAAAACATTACTTTCCTGAAAAGGACCTTCATTCAATTGATACAAATACTCACTAATGCCGGTTGTTATGTTTACGGTGATGGTTTGTACAAAATCAAAATCAATTCCTACTGTTGCAGTGGCAGTTGCAGGAGATGATTTTTTTACTGTTGCAGTCAAATGAATTTCACAACCCGTAATTAGATTTGTAGCTACAACGCGGTAAATCCCCTCTTGATCTGCCTCAATTTTACCAGCTGTATTGCTAATCAGAGATCCATTAAAAGTCCAATAAAAGCTATAATCTGAAGTAGATAAGCCAGTATCAATTTTCGCTGGACTAAGAGTAAGGTTATTTTTATCAACACAATAGTAATAACTCTCACGAGTAGAAATTGGTTGAGGAACCATATTAATGCTAATAGGAGTTGGATTGGAAATACAACCGTCCAGGTTTTTTACAAATATATTGTAGTCATCTGCTTCGATATTGTTAAAAACAGTACTATTTTGAAACGTAATTCCATCGATACTATAACTAAAATCATTACCTAAGGGAGCGGTGGCTTCAATACTTCCTTTTGAAATTAAACAAGTTGGATCAGTAGAAATTAAAGTTGGCGCAACTGGAACCGTTGGCGCTATGTTGATGATGGCTATTTTTATAGTAGAAGTACATCCATAATAATTTCTTGCGGTTACATAATAACTACCTGAAAATAAGTTATCGAAGATAGGAGAGGATTGGTAATTAATGTTATCAATGCTATAGGTATAACTTGGATCAATAGGAGGATTTATTTTAATTTGGCCCAAAGGATTACTGCAAGTGGGTTGCGTAATTGTTATTTTTGGTTCTTTTGGAAAAGTGGGTGCATTAAAAATGATTGCTAGTGTGATTGGAGAAATACATCCACCGCCATCTTTCACGGAGACGTTGTAGGTATTTGGTGTTAAAGCCAAAAATTCATTGGATACTTGAAAATTTGTACCATCAATAGAATAGGTAAAACCAGTTCCTAAATCTGGATTTTTCACTTTGACGCTTCCTGTTGAGGTGCTACATGTTGGTTGAGTTAGCTCTAAAGTAGGGGCATTTGGTGTTCCTACTGCATTGTTTATTATTTTTTGTGAAGTTGTAGAAATACAACCGGCCGCATTTTTCACTGAAATGTTATAAGTGTTTGGTGCTAAAGCCAAAAATTCATTGGACAATTGAAAGTTTGTTCCGTCAATTGAGTAGGTAAATCCCGTTCCAAGGGCAGGTGTGGTAACGGTAATAGAACCAGTTGCCGTCGCACAAGTTGGTTGAGTATCCGCTAAAATCGGAGCTGCAGGACTTGAAGGAGCATTGTTTATTATTTTTTGTGAAGTTGTAGAAATACAACCGGCCGCATTTTTCACTGAAATGTTATAAGTGTTTGGTGCTAAAGTCAAAAATTCATTGGATACTTGAAAGTTTGTTCCGTCAATTGAGTAGGTAAATCCAGTTCCAAGGGCAGGTGTGGTAACGGTAATAGCACCAGTTGCCGTCGCACA
>CALPKO020000056.1 GCA_943324165.2 Bdellovibrio sp. ZAP7
ATCAAAAAAAACGGTTTTGAATGTTATTTATACTCAAAATGCTATTGTAGATAAACTTAATGAAACACTTAAACCATTTGATGTTTCAGGAGAACAATTCAATGTTTTAAGGATTTTGCGAGGTCAAAAAGGTTGTCCTGCTAATATGTGTGTGATCCAAGAGCATATGATTGCAAAAACTAGCAATACTACTCGTTTGGTTGATAAACTTTTGCTAAAAGAACTGGTTACAAGAAACGTTTGTCCAGAAAATAGAAGAAAAATTGAGGTGCTGATCACGGAAAAAGGACTAAAACTTTTAACTGAATTAGACCCGAAAATTATCGAACATGAAAATTATTTTTGTTCAAATTTAACCTCAAATGAACTTGAACAACTTAATTTTTTATTAGAAAAACTTAGAAATAACATTAATAAATAAATAAAAACAATGGGTGATTTTTTAGAAAACCAAAACTGGCGTTATGCCACCAAAAAATTTGATGCTGCAAAAAAAGTGTCTGCCGAAGATTTAGCATTTTTGCAAGAAGCCATTCAATTATCAACTTCCTCTTATGGTTTACAACCTTATAAAGTTTTAGTTGTCGAAAATCTTGCTATTAGAGCCCAGTTGCAACCAGCGTCATGGGGGCAAAGTCAAATTGTTGACGCTTCACATCTTTTGGTTTTTGCAAACGAAACCAATTTTGGCGAAGATGGCATTAACTCTTATTTTAAGAATTTAATCGAAACCAGAGGAATTCCTGCAGAAAGCGTTCAAGGATATAAAGATTTTATGTCATCAAAAATCAATGGATTGCCAGAAGATGTAAGAAATATTTGGACTGCAAAACAGACTTATTTGGCATTGGCCAATTTAATGAATGCTGCAGCTGAATTAAAAATCGATGTTTGTCCAATGGAAGGTTTTGTTCCAGCGCAATACAATGAAATATTAGGATTAGACAAATTGAATTTAAATGCTTCATTAGTAGCTGCGATAGGTTACAGAAGTGAAGAAGATGCTACTCAAAACTATAAAAAAGTAAGAAAATCATTAGAAGATTTATTCGTAACAATTTAAATAACTATTAATTAAAATCAAAAAAAATGAAAAATTTAAAAACTATTGCAATCGCATTATTATTAGCATTTACTGCTACAAACATCAACGCTCAAACAAAAAAAGTAGATGCTGCAGCCAGCAAATTAACTTGGGTTGGAAAAAAAGTTACCGGTCAACATGAAGGAACTGTGAATTTGAAAGAAGGAAGTTTAGTATTTAAAGGAAAAAAATTAGTTGGCGGAAATTTTGTTGTTGATATGAAAACAATTGCTGTTACTGATTTAAAAGCGGGTCAAGGAAAAGAAAAATTAGAAGGACACTTGAATTCTGAAGACTTTTTCGGCATTGAAAAATTCCAAACTGCCAACTTGGTTTTCAAAACAATCGCAGACAAAGGAAATAATGTTTATGCGGTAACCGCTGATTTAACTATCAAAGGAAAAACAAATGCGGTAACTTTTAATGTGGCTGTTAACGGAAACAAAGCTACTACAAACTTCAAAGTAGATCGTACAAAATATGATATCAAATACGGATCGGGAAGCTTTTTTGACAATTTAGGAGATAAAGCAATCTCTGACGATTTTGAATTGGCTATTGAATTAGCATTCTAATTGAGCTTAATACAATTGACAAACCTCAACTTTCATCGGTTGAGGTTTTTTTATTTTTAGAAATGCTGAAAAAATAAACATATTGATTGTAAATTTGAATTTTAAAAAGCAATATGAACAAAGTTTTAGTCATTGATAATTACGATAGTTTTACGTACAATTTAGTCCATTATTTAGAAGACTTAAATTGTGAAGTAGAAGTTTTTAGAAACGATGAATTTGACCTAGATGAAGTCGAAAAATTTGATAAAATTCTACTTTCTCCCGGACCAGGAATTCCAGATGATGCCGGACTTTTGAAAGCGGTAATTTCAAAATTTGCGCCTTCGAAAAGCATTTTAGGAATTTGTTTAGGACAACAAGCGATTGCAGAAGTTTTTGGAGGATCGCTTTTTAACCTCGAAAAAGTGTACCATGGATTGGCTAGCACCATTAAAATAATTGACGATAACGAAACGCTTTTTGAAGGTTTAATGAAAGAATTTAAAGTTGGCCGATACCACTCTTGGGTAGTTTCTAAAGCAGATTTTCCGTCAGAATTAACAATAACATCCATCGACGAATTGGGAAATATCATGTCTTTGCGACACAATTCTTTTGATGTAAAGGGCGTACAATTTCATCCCGAAAGTATCCTTACTCCAAATGGAAAAGCCATTTTAGCCAATTGGCTTGAAAAGTAATTCGTTAATTTTATATTATAATTTACTTTAGATAAGTATAACTAATATTCTGAATTATAATTTAATGTATTTTTAATATAGATTTTAACTATACTAAAAAAAAGCCCTATTTAAATAAAAAAACTAATTCTCCACAGCACTAATCTCAGGTTATCAAAACGTTAAATCAAAATTAAACGTTTGTTTAAATTAAACAATTGTTTAGTTTTGCATCGAATTTAATTTTAGATAAAGCATGTCGGATTTTAATCAAAAGCAAATCGAAATTCTTCAAGTCGCCGAACAGCTTTTTGCAGAAAAAGGTTTTGACGGAACTTCTATCAGAGAAATTTCAAAAATCGCAAAAATCAACATTGCGATGGTCTCTTATTATTTTGGTTCGAAAGAAAAATTACTTGAGAGTTTAATTCTTTTTCGTACTTCGGATTTAAAATTAAAGCTCGAAAATTTGTTTGATGAAAAAGTATCACCTCTTCAAAAAATTGAAAAATTCATAGCGTTTTATATTGAAAAAGTGAACAGTAATAAAAACATGTATCAAATCTTGAATTTCGAAAATTCTACTAAAAAACGGGTACTGGATTCAGCCGTTTTTACAGCTATAAAAAAAGGAAATCTCCAAACCCTAAAGAACATAATTAAAGAAGGACAAGATGCATTGGTTTTTAAAAAAAATGTAAATGTTGAATTGATTACACCAACGATCTTGGGAACTTATTTCTATTTTAATATGAACAAACCTTTTTTTGGAGAAATTTTTAACCTAGAATCGGAAAATGATTTTAACGATTATGTAAAATTTCATTTAACAAAACATATTCAACAAACAGTAAAAGCACTTTTGATTTATGAAAATTAATAGAAACATAGTCGCAATAATTTGTTTTCTTATTACTTCGATGTTTTTTGCGCAAGAAAAAACAAGTTTGAAATTGAAAGAAGCAATTAATCTGGCGATCGAGAAAAGTAATGAAGTAGCGTTGGCCAATACGAAAGTAACGACCAAGCAATTAGAATTGCAGTCTGTGAAAAACAATTTGTATCCGAGTTTAAAAGCATCCGGACAATATTATCGTTTGACAAATGCCACTATCGACCAAAAAAACAAATCCGCAACCACTTCTACAACACCAACAGCGGCTCCAAAAGTAAATGAATTGATGTTGGCACAATTGAATGCGAGTGTGCCTTTGTTTTCAGGTTTTAAACTTAAAAACAACGTCAAAATCGCAAATGATTTGTACCAATCGCAGAATGCATTGGCCGAAAACACTAAAGAGGAAATTGCAATTAGGATAGTAGACTTATACGCCGCACTCTATAAAGCGCAGAAAGCAATCGAATTGTTGAATGAAAATCTAAAGAAATCAAACCAAAGAGTAACTGACTTTAAAGCGTTAGAAGAAAACGGAATCATTGCGCGAAACGATTTATTAAAGGCCCAACTGCAAGTTGCTAAAGTGCAACTGTCTTTAGACGAAGCCAACAAAAATGTGAATATCATCAATTATCAACTAATTACACTTTTAAAACTTCCTGAGGAAACACAACTTTTTGTAGACGAAAGTGAATTTAAGAATTTTGAAATGATCAATATTCCAAAAGATGAATCAACTGCAATTTCCACTCGAAAAGATTTAGAATCCCTGCGTTTTCAAGAAAAAGCAAGCGAAAACAACATCAAACTGGCCAAAGGAAGTTACTATCCCAGCTTGAATTTCATAGCGGGTTGCACCGCATTAAATTTGCAAAATGTCGTAACCGTAAAAAATGCCATCAATTTTGGACTTGGCGTTTCGTATGATTTTAGTTCCATTTTCAAAAACAATACGGAAGTTAAAATTGCAAAAAACAAAGCGTTAGAAATCAAACAAAATGAAGATTTGTTGGTCGATAAAATTAAAATTGAGGTAAAAAATGCTGTTGAAGATTATAATCTCGCCTTGAAGCAAAACTTGGTTTATACGCAAGCAGTTGAGCAATCTTCAGAGAATTACAGAATTGTAAAAGACAAATACGACAACGGTCTTTCAGACACCAACGATTTGCTCGATGCTGATGTAGAGGATTTAAATGCAAAAATCAATCAATCGTATACCAAAGCCAATATCATAGAAAAATATTATCAATTGCTTAATGTTTCTGGACAATTGACACAAACAATCAACGCTTCTAAAAATTAATAATCAAGATGGAAAAGAAAAAATCAAACAAGAAATTTATAATCATTTTAGTCGTTTTAGTGCTGTTTTTCGGCACTTATGGCACTTACAAATACCTTCATGCTTTGGCACACGAAACTACTGATGATGCGCAAATTGAAAAAAACATGAATCCAATTATTCCGAGAGTAAATGGATACATCACGAAAGTTTATGTAAAAGACAATGATTTTTTAAAAAAAGGCGATACACTTTTTACGATTGACCAAAAGGATTATTTAGTAAAAGTAGAAGATGCCAAAGCCGCTTTGGTTGCTGCAGAAAGCAGTTTTGAAGTAGCGAAAGCCGACATCGGAAGCGCTGTTGCCAATATTTCTGTTTCTGATGCCAATGTTCAATCGGCTGGCGGAAACATCGAAACTGCCAAAATTCGTTTGGGTCGTGCGACCAATGATTTTGAACGGTATAACAATCTATATAAAAACCATTCTATCACAAAACAACAATACGAACTAGCTTTAGCAGCCAAACAAGAAGCCGAAAGTCAAGTGAAAATCTTGCAACAACAACAAAAAGCAAGTGCTTTTCAAAAATCGGTTATTGTGGCTAAATCGAATGTTTCAAGCAAACAAACCGAAGTCGCTGCAGCAAATATCAATCGCGCTAAAGCCATGTTAGACGCTGCCAATTTGAACTTATCCTACACTACTGTTACAGCTGCTGTAGATGGACAAATTTCTAAAATTGGTATCCAGCCAGGACAATTGGTGCAGCCTGGTCAAGCTTTGTTTTACATCATCAACGACAACGAAACTTGGGTAGTTGCGAATTTTAAAGAAACGCAATTGAACAAAATGGTCATCGGACAAAAAGTAACCGTGAAAGTCGATGCTTATCCAGACACCGATTTTGAAGGAACGGTAACGTCATTTTCACCAGCAACTGGTTCTCGTTTTTCATTGCTACCGCCAGACAACGCAACAGGGAATTTTGTAAAAACCATCCAAAGACTGCCAGTAAAAATCAGTTTAAGCCCCTCAAATGATGCTGTAAAAATGAAAAATTTACGTTCAGGAATGAACGCGGAGGTTGATGTGCATATAAAATAAGTTTTGATTTATGATTGAAGATTAACGATTAGAGATTTTTGATTTTAACGAGGACAAAAAACTAATAGTGAATTATTTAACCAAACAAGT
Source organism: Bdellovibrio sp. ZAP7 (assembly GCA_943324165.2). Lineage (GTDB taxonomy): Bacteria > Bacteroidota > Bacteroidia > Flavobacteriales > Flavobacteriaceae > Flavobacterium. The sequence goes on from CALPKO020000056.1 coordinate 5,704, forward strand.
CTTTTGTCTAGAAGTCTATCGTCTCTGTTCTAAATTATAAAATCTAAAATCTCAATTCTAAAATCTAAAATCCCATGGTCCAATCAGATGACAGTTTAGTCGAATACGGTTTTAGACGTGTAATCATAACGATTACCGCAGTGCTTTGTGCATTGTTAGAAATCGTAGATACTACTATTGTGAACGTTGCCCTCAACAATATGCGTGGCAGTTTGGGTGCAACATTAACCGATGTAGCTTGGGTAATTACCGCCTATGCCATTGCTAACGTAATCGTGATTCCGATGACAAGTTGGCTTTCGCAACAATTTGGTCGAAAGAATTATTTTGCGGCTTCGATCATTCTATTTACGCTTTCTTCGTTCCTTTGTGGAAATGCCACTAATATTTGGGAGCTTGTTGCTTTTAGGTTCTTGCAAGGACTTGGCGGCGGTGCTTTATTAGTAACCGCTCAAACCATCATTACAGAAAGTTATCCCATCGCAAAACGTGGAATGGCACAAGCCATTTACGGAATGGGTGTGATTGTTGGTCCAACTTTAGGTCCGCCATTGGGTGGTTATATCGTCGATCATTTTTCTTGGCCTTACATTTTTTACATCAATATTCCTATTGGAATCATTGCCACAATACTGACTTTCATCTTTGTAAAAAGCCCGAAATACGGCGAAAAACTCGCAGCCAATCAAGTGGATTGGTGGGGAATTGTTTTTCTGGCATCGTTCATTGGTTCGCTGCAATTTGTATTAGAACACGGACAACAAGACGATTGGTTCAACGATAATTTGATTGTAGCCCTTAGTATCTTGAGTGTCTTTGGCCTTTTTGCCTTCATCTGGCGCGAAACCACCTATAAATTCCCAATCGTTAATTTAAGCGTTTTGAAAGACACCAATCTAAGGGTCGGCACCGTAATGTGTTTTATCCTCGGATTTGGATTATATGGCTCCACCTTCATCATCCCGATTTACACCCAATCGGTTTTAGGTTGGAGTGCCACCGATGCAGGTCTGCTTTTGATTCCGAGTTCGATTACCACCGGAATTATGATGCCCATGATAGGCAAAATGATACAACGAGGTATTCCGCAAGCCTATATGGTGGCAGCCGGGTTTTTGGTGTTTTTCGGATTCAGCTTTTGGATGAACAACGTGCTAACGCCCGACACTGGCGTGGAACATATGTTTTGGCCTTTGATTTTGCGAGGAATTGGTTTAGGATTACTTTTTGTGCCCATCACTACGCTTTCACTATCGACTTTGAAAGGAAAAAGCATTGGCGAAGGAGCGGCCTTTACGGGAATGATGCGACAATTGGGGGGGTCATTCGGAATTGCAATCATAACCACCTTTATCGCAAGGTTCAACCAAGAACACCGAATAGACTTATTGGCTAACCTCAACCCGACAAAATACAATGTGCAAGAACGGATATTGGCCCTGCAAAAAGGATTTATGTCGAAAGGATTTACGGCAGACCAAGCAATGAATAAAGCCTATCAAGCGATGGACTATGGCGTAATGAAACAAGCAGCAGTGCTGTCGTATATGGATGTTTTTATGTGGCTCGGCATTTTGTTTTTGGTTTGTATTCCGTTTGTGTTAGTAATCAAAAAAGGAAAAAAGAAAGTCGATGTAGGCGAAGCGATGCATTAGAATTTAGAATTTAGAATTTAGAATTTAGAATTTAGAATTTAGAATTTAGAATTTAGAATTTAGAATTTAGAATTTAGAATTTAGATTTTAAAGTATAG
>CALPKO020000057.1 GCA_943324165.2 Bdellovibrio sp. ZAP7
ACTCATGAACCAAATTGGAACTTTCATGAAAACTTCCCAAATTTATAATTTTTGAATTTGCATAATCTGCATCTGAAGCCAATGCAATTTGTAAGCTATATTTTACTGCCGCCGAATATCCAAAATCTGCTCCACTCCATTTTATTGTAGTTACAGGCTGAGTTGCAAAATCGGCACTCAATATTAGATTAGTTGCATTAGCTGGTTCAACAATATTTACTTCTTTCACGACCGAACCAACGGGTTCAGTTGTTGCTCCTTCACAAGAAATCAAAATTGCTGTTATGCTTGCAAAAAGAAATAAATTCAATAATACTTTTTTCATAATTTGTATTTTAAAAAAGTTACAATCAATAAGATTAATAACCAGGATTTTGAGTTAAATTTGAATTGGCTTGAATCGCCTTTAAAGGAATTGGAAATAGTTTATAATCATCGGAAATTGAAGTTCCATCTTTTACCCCACCTTTCCATGGCCACAAATAACTTCCGCCAGAAAATTTACCAAAACGAATTAAATCAGTTCTTCTGTGTCCTTCAAAGTTGAGTTCTCTCGCTCTTTCATCGAGAATGAAATTTAAAGTTAAATCACCAGCATTAATTAAAGAAGCTTTTGACCTTGCTCTAATTGCATTTACATAAAATAATGCGTCATTTGTAGAACCACCGCCACCTCTTAATATACTTTCAGCCAACATCAAATAAGCATCTGCTAATCTAAACATCGGAAAATCAGTTCCTGCAAACAGTACAGGACTTCCTGGCTCTCCTACAAAATTAGTATTCACAAATTTTATAGATGGAAAACCGTCAATCCATTTTTTATAGTCAGTCATCTCATAATTATGTCTTTTTGTTGGGTCTGTAGAGGTATAATTTGTAAAAAACAATCTCGCTCTATCATCAGAAGATTCGGCTAAGCCTTGCGCACTGTTGGCGAACAAGCCATACCATCCTTTTGTTGCTCGATGTCCTCCCCAAGCATTGCTATCTCCTCCTGGATTGCCATAGTCTGTAGCAACCATAGTTTGAGAGCTCAAACTACCACAAATCAAATAAGTTGTATTTCCGTAGCTTTGACTTGTAAGTGGGTCTGCAATTAACACGTAGATTATTTCATTTTTAGCATCGGTAATATCGTTGTCTCTGCAAAATAAACTTCTAAAATTATCTGCCAATTTAAATCCTCCTTCGTCAATAACTAATTTTGAATATTTATAAGCTAAATCATATTTAGGTTGACCTATATAAACCTCAGCATTTAAATACATTTTCGCTAATAAAATTCTCGCTGCAGACCTATTGGCACGTCCGTATCCATTTGTAAATGGCAATAATTTATCTTGACTTGAGGTTAGGTTTGCATCGCATATTTCCGTTAATTCTTGCGTAACAAAATCAAATAATTGGGCTCTTGTAGATTCGTTTTTCAAAGTAGTGCTGCCCAAATCTGCTTCAGTCAATAATGGCCCTTTTCCAAAACAATCAATTAAATAATAATAAGCCAATGCTCTTAAAAATCGCATCTCGCTGATATATTGTTCCTTGTTTGGAAAATTAGGTTCTTTTTTAATCAAATCAATTAGATTATTAGCTTGCGGCACAGTGTAAAATACCCTGTTGTAAACATATCTAAAAAATTTATTGTCAGGATTCCAACCAGAAGTTGTAGTCAATTGGTCAAGACCATTGTCTCCCCATCTGTTTTTTATTCCGTCAGCGGTAAAATCTTGTAAATTGATAATACCTCGTAAAAATGGAGATTCTCCAGCATCATCTCCAGGTGTATCTGTGCTACCAGGGCCATCAGATCCTGAAAGTGCATAGGTGCTGTAAACTTTTGAAAGGAGCCCTTCAATCACTTTTGATTTAACTTGTTCAGGTGTCAACTGTACTTTTGGCTCGGTATTTAAATCATTAAGACAGCCGCTTGTAATTAGCAATAAAACTAAACAAAGTCCTAAGGCGTAAAATTTATTATTTTTCATCTTATTTTATTTTTTCAAATTAAAAATCAAGACTTACACCGAAAGTATAAGTTCTTGGTCTTGGATATAAACTACTATCGTAAGCGCCTTGGCTTTCTGGATCTTGACCAGGAAAATTTGTGATTAAAAATGCATTATTTACACTGCCACTAAGCCTAAGTGTCGATTTCTTAACAAATTCAGTAAGTTTGTATGACAATGTAATGTTCTCACAACGCAAAAAAGCCGCGTTTCTTAAAAAATAATCAGATTGTTCTGTTTCAGAAGCCGTGAAGTTTTGAAAAAGTGGATTTGCACTTCCGTTATAAAAATTCAAAACATTATTCAACGTTGTCGGTTGAGATGGAGGAGCGCCTGCCTCAATATATCCGCGTGCTCTTATATTTCCAAGATAAGTTTCACCATCTAATTGTCCTCTGAAATTTGCTGATAAACTCAAATTTCTGTAATTAAGGTTAGTATAAAATCCATAGGTCCAATTTGGGACAGTAGCTTTTAAATAGCGGTCATCTAATGTAATTTTACCATCTTTATTTAAATCTTCATACGCACCAATAATTGGCTGACCCTTAGTGTCATAAACTTGTTTGTAAACTAAAGCCATTGCTCTTTGTTGACCTACAACATCATATCGTCCATAATTACTTGATTGACCGGCAGCGCCGTTGATTTTCAAACCTCCTAAATCATCAACGGTATTGTAAGTATATCCAATATTCCCTCCAAAAGATAAATTTAAATTATCTCCTTGAATAGCTTTTATATTTATAGTAGATTCTAAACCTTGCCCGCCAATCGTTCCACTATTTTTGATGTTTTGTGTAGCTCCTGTGCCTTGTCCGGGAGCTGAGGGAACAACTGCCAACAAATCAGTAGTTTTCCGTTGGTAAACATCTATACTACCTGATAAAATACCTTTCTTAAAAAATTCAAAATCAATACCAATGTTATAAGTTGCTGTTTTCTCCCACGTTAAATCAGGGTTATATGGCAACTTATTGTAGATATTTGTACCTGGTAAGTACTGGTTATTTGCCCCTGCTAACGAATATAATTCTCTTGACGGAAAATATCCGCCTGGTACGCTATTGGCAAAATTTGCTTGGCCTGTTTTACCCCAACCTACTCTTACTTTCAAATCTTTGATTACTTCAGAATCTTTAATAAAATTTTCTTCTTTTAGTTTCCAAGCTAAACCTACAGCAGGAAAATAACCCCATCTTTTTTCAGGAGTAAAAAGTGAAGAAGCATCTGCCCTAAAAGTAGCTGTAAAAAGGTACTTCCCTAATAAATCAAGATTACCTCTTGCAAAAAATGCTTGAAGATTCAGTGGAGAATAATACCTGTTATTTGGATTATTAGGATTTATATTTGGCTCTCTAATTCCTGTATTTGGATTGTTCTGAAAATTTAAAGAATTACCATCAAATTTAAAATTCTGATAAGAATAGCCAGCCTGACCATCAACCTTTCTCACAAAACCATTGAGCGACTTACTGTATACTAAATAAGTATCCATTGTAGTATTGGTTTCCGTATTATTGTTGGCGTAAGCTAAACCTGGATTAAAAAGGTAGTTTGTAGTTGGATCAGTACCTTGATTAAAAGTATAAGTTGCTAATGCATTTTCACTAAAAGTTTCTCTAAAAGTACTTGTTGTAGCGTCCAAACCAAAGTTAGCAACAGCTCTTAAATCGCGTAAAAAAGGGAACTTATAGTCAAACTCGATGTTACCCAAAAAACGCATCGCCCTGTCAATTCCTTTTCTTTGTTCTAATTGCGCTAATGGATTTCTAGCACCAAGTGTTATGTCTCTGTTTCCGGATACTTCTGTTGCTTGATAATATCCCACAAATTTATTGTTATAAGATGGGCCGTACACCGGTTTTGTTGGATCCATTGATAATGCAGCTCCTATTGCTCCTTCATTCCCACCATTCTTATAAGACGACGATCCTTTAGCATTGATATCAATCTTAAGGTCGTCATTCAAAAATTTAGGTGTCATTTTAAAAGAATAGGAGAATCTTTTGTAATCATTATTTTTAATTAAACCTTGAACATCTGTATATCCAATTGAAGCCCTGAACGGGATTTTTTTATACAGATTAGCCCTAGCGCTAAAGTTATGGTCTGTGGTTACCGATGTTCTGAAAATTTCATTTTGCCAATTGGTATCACTCAAAATTCTTCCTTCAATAATGTCTGTAGTGCTTAAATCATCAACAGCACCTGTTGATGGATCATCTATTCCCAAACTATTTGTCCTATCAGAATGATATTGTTGAATAAATCTAACGAAATCTGTAGCATTCATAACATCTAAAGCTTTGCTTATTCTACCGATAGAAATATTTGAAGAATAATTAAATTGAGGTGCTCCAGACGCACCTTTTTTAGTTGTGATTAGAATAACTCCATTGGAAGCTCTTACACCATAAATAGCAGTTGCTGATGCATCTTTTAATATTGAAAAACTTTCAACATCATTTGGATTTATTAAGTTCCATGGGTTTGTGCCTGTATCACTAATAGGAACACCATCAATAATTAGCAATGGGTCATTAGAAGCCACCAAAGAAGCTCCCCCACGGATTACGATTTGTGGTTTTTGATCTGGTGCTCCACCGCCATTGGTAATCCTAACCCCTGCAGCTTTTCCAGTTAATAATTGATCAGTAGAAACTATGGCTCCTTTGTTAAAATCCTTGGCGCTAATAACTTCAACAGAACCCGTAGCATCTTTTTTCTTTGCTGAACCGTAACCAATCTGCACGATTACTTCTTGCAAATCATTTGATTCTTCAGCAAGGATTATGGTAATTTCTTTTTGATTGCTGTAGGTTATTGTGCTGCTTTTGTAACCTAAAAATGTAAAGACAATTTTATCCCCATTTTTTAAATTGGAGAGCTTAAATATTCCATCAAAATCTGTAGAAGTACCTTTCGTAGTCCCTTTAATTGAGACATTCACTCCCACTAAAGGACTTTTTAATTTAGAATCAAGTACTTTGCCTCCTAAAGCATTCTGTGCGAAGGCACTAAAAGGTAAAATGAGTATTAAAAATAACAACTTTTTATAAATTGTTTTCATACATTTTGTTTTGGTTAAATTGTGTTTTTGAGCTTGCAGATTACTTCGAAGGTTAAATTTATGTAAATTGTTCAACATAAAAAAAGTTCGAACTAAAATAACTTACCGAAAACGTTTTCGTGTTGAAAAGTTTTATATAATCACACAAATTTAGCTGAAAAATTCTGATTTGTAAAAATAAAAATTACCTTTAATGTCAATTTGATATTTTTTAGTTTTTTAAACTACAAATCGATTCAAAATTTAATTTATTGGAAATAAGAATATTTCTTTCTAAAGTAGAAAAAATAAATAAGTAATGACTTTTTTTTCTGAAAAAGCATCAATTTATCAAATATAACTTTAGCTTAAATTCACAAAAAAAATACTGCTTTACAAAAATAATTACAGTCAACAGATGAAAAGAAAAGTCACTTTAAAACAGATTGCAAAAGAATTAGATGTTTCGATATCAACAGTTTCTAAATCGCTGAGAGACAGTTCTGAAATTAGCGAAGACACTCGCTTGAAGGTGCAAGCTTTCGCAAAATTATACAATTACAAACCCAACAATATTGCGTTGAGTTTAAAAAACCAACGCACTAAGACTATCGGAATTATTATTCCAGAAATTGTTCACCATTTTTTTGCAACAGTTATTAGTGGAATAGAACAAATTGCCAACGAAAATGGCTATACCGTAATTGTCTGCTTATCAAACGAATCCTTTACTAAAGAAGTAATTAACATGGAAATGTTAGCCAACGGTAGCATTGACGGATTCATTATTTCATTGTCTAAAGAAACCCAATTCAAAGGCGATTTTCACCATATTACCGAAGTCATGAACCAAGGAATGCCGGTAGTTATGTTTGACAGAATTACGAATGAGATTTATTGCGACAAAGTAATTATAGACGACAAGCATGCTGCATATGACGCCATGCAAATGCTGATTGATAAAGGAAAAAAGAAAATTGCACTAGTTACAACAGAGGATTATGTAAGCGTTGGAAAACTCAGAACTGATGGTTACACAAAAGCTTTGCTAGATAATGATTTGGTATTTGACAATAAACTAATTATCAAAATTGAAGACATCGAAAATTGCGAAGTTAAAATTGGAAAATTAATTGAAGATAGAGCAATTGATGCTATTTTAGCTGTTAATGAATTGTTTGCGGTCACAATTATTAAAATGGCTAGCAAAAAAGGACTAAAAGTACCAGAAGATTTGTCGGTAATTGCTTTTACAGATGGTATCATTTCGCAATATTCTACGCCAACAATTACTACGGTGAGTCAAAATGGTATAAAAATGGGGCAGAAAGCTGCAAAAATGTTAATTGAAAGAATAGAACTTGAAGATTATGATGATGACGAAGAACATGTGCAACACTATAAAACTGAGATTATTGAAACTCAATTAATATTAAGAGAATCAACCAATTAATTTCATTTCTGCATTAAGTACTTTAGGAATATCTTTTATAATTAACCTTAGATTTTAGATTTTTTTTAAATTTGCAACACTAAAATAAAAAAACTAAAAACTTTTATTTATCTTTACGCCGATTATCAAAGCTTGGATTTTACTTCGAAAATAAATTTAGTTTTGATAAGCATAGCGCTTATCGTATAACCTTAAAATTACGATAATGGAAAAGCGTAAATTAGGTTTCTGGCAAATTTGGAACATGAGTTTCGGTTTTCTAGGAATTCAATTCGGATTTGCCCTTCAGGGCGGATTCATGTCTCGAATATTTCAAACACTTGGCGCAGAGGTAGATGACATTCCAGGTTTATGGATTGCAGCCCCTTTAACCGGGCTTCTAGTTCAACCAATAATTGGGTATTTGTCCGATAACACTTGGAGTCCAAAATACGGAAGAAGAAAACCTTATTTTTTAATAGGAGCAATTTTAGCATCTGTTACCTTATTTTTCATGCCGCATTCACCAGTTCTTTGGGTTGCAGCTGGATTATTATGGATTCTAGATTCTTCTATCAATATTAGCATGGAACCTTTTCGTGCGTTGGTTGCCGATAAATTACCAGAATCGCAACGTTCTAACGGATTTGTAATTCAAACATTGATTATTGGTATTGGAACTTGGATTGCAAGCAACTTACCTTGGTTAGTTACTAAACTTGGCGTAACCAACGAGGCTGATTCTGGTGTAATTCCGCCTTCTGTTGTTGTAGCTTTTTCAATTGGTGCATTTGTTTTTATAACTAGTATTATTTATACTTTACTTACTACAAAGGAAGATCCACCTCAAGATTTAGAATTATTTCATTCAGAAAAAAAAGAATCTCAGTTTATTCCAGATTTA
>CALPKO020000058.1 GCA_943324165.2 Bdellovibrio sp. ZAP7
ACGCAAAAATTAAATAATTGAAAAACTATTTTATAACTTTTATGGAAATCGCATTTAGAAAAATGAAGTGTTTTTCTTAGACATAAAAACATCAAGTTAAATTGCAAATAGCCTTTCAGTCAAAAAATAAAAAATAAAATTAGTAAAATATGTGATTAATTTTAAAAATAAAAAAAAACGATTTATATTTTCTTTATTTCAAAACTTTAGAAGATCCTGCTTTAATGCAAGAGAAAATTCGACAAATGTCAGTTCAGTAAATAATTTAGAAAACACTAAAAACAAAAAATCGTCTAAAATTTATATTTTAAGACGATTTTTTTATTCAATCTATTCAGCAGATTGCTGTTCTTTTTTTGCTTTCTTTTCTTTGTATAATTCCCATATAGCTCCGCCAATCCAATATTGAACAAATGCAACAAGAAAAAACATTAACCAAAAACCAATCGTCAATATGGTTAAGAAAAGTAAAAAGCCTAAATACTGGTGAAATTCAAACATATTATCAGGAATTAAATAATTCAATTGCAAATGTAAGTGGATTTTTTTTTCTTACCAATAATTTACATTCAATTTTTATAAAATAGTTTTTATGCCTATTTTTGCGACTTTAAAACGCTATTATTTTACACTTAAAATTATACATCAAAAACACATGGAATTTAGAATCGAAAAAGATACAATGGGAGAGGTAAAAGTACCTGCTGATAAATATTGGGGAGCACAAACCGAACGTTCTCGTAATAATTTTAAGATTGGTCCTTCTGCTTCAATGCCGAAAGAAATTATAGAAGGTTTTGCCTATCTCAAGAAAGCTGCAGCTTATGCCAACTGCGATTTAGGTGTTTTGTCTATCGAAAAAAGAGATGCTATTGCACAAGTTTGTGAAGAAATTTTAAATGGTGATTTAGAAGATCAATTTCCATTGGTAATTTGGCAGACTGGCTCAGGAACACAAAGTAACATGAATGTCAATGAAGTGATTGCCAACAGAGCCCAAGTTTTAGCTGGTTTTAAAATTGGTGAAGGTGAAGCTATTGTAAAAGCCAACGACGATGTTAATAAATCACAATCTTCAAACGACACATTTCCCACAGGAATGCACATTGCCGCTTATAAATCGGTGGTGGAAATTACAATTCCTGCTGTAGAAAAATTAAGAGATACGCTTCAAAGTAAATCTATTGCGTTTCAAAATGTAGTTAAAATTGGCCGCACACATTTAATGGATGCCACTCCTTTGACGTTAGGACAAGAAATTTCTGGTTATGTAGCGCAATTGAATTACGGTTTAAAAGCATTGAAAAATACATTGTCGCATCTTTCAGAACTAGCATTGGGCGGAACAGCTGTCGGCACAGTATTGAATACACCAAAAGGTTATGACGTAAAAGTTGCTGAGTACATTGCACAATTTACCAAACATCCGTTCGTAACAGCTCCGAATAAATTTGAAGCTTTAGCATCGCACGACGCTATTGTCGAAGCACATGGCGCTTTAAAACAATTAGCAGTTTCGTTAAATAAAATTGCGAATGACGTTAGAATGTTGGCTTCTGGACCACGATCTGGAATCGGCGAAATTATTATTCCAGAAAACGAGCCCGGATCATCAATAATGCCTGGAAAAGTAAATCCAACGCAATGTGAAGCATTGACAATGGTTTGCGCGCAAGTAATTGGAAATGATGTCGCCATCACCGTTGGTGGAATGCAAGGTCACTATGAATTAAATGTTTTTAAACCTGTTATGGCGGCAAATTTCTTACAATCCGCTCGTTTGCTGGGCGATGCGTGCGAGTCTTTTAATGAACATTGTGCACAGGGAATTGAACCAAATCACAAAAGAATTAAAGAATTAGTAGACAATTCATTGATGTTAGTAACTGCATTAAACACCAAAATTGGCTATTATAAATCTGCTGAAATCGCACAAACTGCTCATAAAAATGGAACTACATTGAAAGAAGAAGCTGTTCGATTAGGATATGTTACTGCAGAAGATTTTGATGCGTGGGTAAAACCTGAAGAAATGGTTTAATCAATTAATTATAATTTTACAGATTGGTCCTAAATATTTATAGAAAGTGTTTAGGACTAATTTTTTGCTAATTTTCAATAAATTAAAATGACAGTAACTGAATTTATAAATACCCAAATTCCAGAACGACACGATTTATTAAGTACAATTCATACAATAATTCTTCAAGAAGATAAAAGTGTTGCCGCAAAAGTAGGAATGATGATGGGCAAGGAAATGATTTTATACAATTCCCCTGGGAGTTTTAAATATGCGCTTTCAAGTGTAAAAAAACACATTTCGATTCATGCCATGCCCTTGTATTGTTCAACTGAAATACATTCAAAATATAAAAATCTTTTGCCAAAAGCGAATTTTCAAAAAGGATGCGTGAATTTTAATGATGAAACCGAACTACCGCTGTCGATTTTAACTTCGTTGATGGCAGAATGTTCGAAAGTTGATTTACAAGCGATTCGAGAAGAGTATTTAAAATCGAAGAAAAAATGATTGTTTTAGTTAGCATTTAACGGTCTTCTTTTTCTTTCCAATTCCGTTTCGAAGTCTAACTTTTTCGATATAATCTGGTGCAAAAGGAGTTTTGCAAGCTGTGTCGCCCATATTGACAGTTATTATTCCAATTCTATTCCCTACTGCACTTGCTAGTTCAGTCAATTCGGGTATATAACTTCCAACAGCAATTACAAAAGCATTCATAGTTTGCTTTACCCGATTTTGAGATTGATGAATTTCGCTTTCAATTTTTTTTAAAAATGATTTTATTTCATTGATATCTAAGGTTTCATTATCGGTTAATGCAATTAAATTTGAATAAGTCGACCAACCACAAGCAGCAATTTGCTCATTTTCGGATTTAATCCATTCTAATGCTAGTTCGTGTCCAAAATTACTCTCTGCAGCAACCCACGGAACCGTATATTCGCTCAACATATACCAATAGGCGTTTTCTATCCAATTTTGCAAATCTGTTTTGGTCATTTTTTTATCGTCTGCAATCAATCCAGCAAAGTACATCGCATCTGAATTTCCTGTAGCAAACAAATCCAAAGACAACTCGTAGTTCTTTTTAATTTTTTTCTGAATTCCCTTTAAATCTCCAACTTTTACGCCAAAAAAAGGTTCTTTTGCACCATGTTTGATCAATACATTTTTGATAGATTGACTTCCATAAGATTCGAGTTCTTTAAGAATTTCTTGACTTGTCATGTCTCTTACTATTTATAAATTAGCATCAAATATAAAAAAAACCACTCGGAAGTGGTTTAAGATTAATCTCTTTTTGGAGCGTTTTTCTTTTCTCGTTTCTCAAGTTTTTTTTCTTTTGCCGTCTTCAATGGCTCTTTCTTTTCCGTTTTTTTTGCGTCTTGACTTTTTGCCATGATATTAGATATTAAAGTTAATTTATTTTTTAAGAATAGTAAATGTAAAAATTAATTTTGATTTAAAATCTAAACTTAGTTTTAAATTGAAAAAATCCTAATTTCATGTTGAAATTAGGATTTTAAGTATTGTTATTTTAAAAATTTAAACTAAAACCCAAGTTCCGTTATTAATCAAAACTTCTGCTTTTTTATATTTCATTTCTTCAATTTGTCCGTTGGCAACATTCTGAATTTTTACGGTATCGTTGCGATTAATTTTGGGTTGATCACGCACGATTGTTTCCGTAATTTGACGTTGCTGCGTCTGACCTGCTTCTCTGTTTTCGGCTGATAAAGTGTCTGAATTTGGCACCTCGTCTTTTGATAATTTATAATCATCTTTTTGACGAATTTCTTTTGCTTCTTGAATGTATGACAAATTTTGTTGTGGCAAGTCTCCTTTAAACAAAAATGAAATTACTTCTTTATTCACTCCATTCAGCATGTTATTAAACAATTTAAAAGCCTCAAATTTGTAAATCAATAAAGGATCTTTTTGCTCGTGGACTGCCAATTGAACCGATTGTTTCAACTCGTCCATTTTGCGTAAATGTTTTTTCCACGCTTCGTCAACTATGGCCAAAGTTATATTTTTTTCAAAATCTGAAATCAATTGTGCGCCATTTGTTTCGTAAGCTTTTTTCAAGTCGGTGACCACATTCAAAGTTTTAATTCCATCAGTAAATGGGATTATAATTCTTTCGAACGTATTGCCTTCTTTTTTGTAAACATCCGTGATAATTGGCAATGCTTCTCGCGCGCTACGCAAAGTTTTCTCGGTATAATATTCTACAGTAGTTTTATATACTTTTCCTGTAATTTCAGTTTCAGAAAGTTTGTTGAAATCACTTTCTGTAATTGGCGATGTAATTGAAAAACAACGAATCAAATCAAATTCAAAATTCTTGAAATCATTAACTTGCTTATTGGTAGCAACAATTAATTCGCAAGTATCATACATCATATTGGCAATATCTACCTTCAATCGTTCACCATGAAGTGCGTGTTTTCTTCTTTTGTAAACTACTTCACGTTGGGCATTCATCACATCATCATATTCGAGTAAACGTTTACGAACACCAAAATTATTTTCTTCTACTTTCTTTTGGGCTCTTTCAATGGATTTGGTCATCATCGAATGTTGGATTACTTCCCCTTCTTTTAATCCCATTCTGTCCATTACTTTTGCCACTCGTTCTGAACCAAAAAGACGCATCAAATTATCTTCTAAGGAAACATAAAATTGTGAGCTTCCGACATCACCTTGACGACCAGAACGACCACGCAATTGTCTATCAACTCTACGAGAATCATGGCGTTCGGTACCAACGATTGCCAATCCACCAGCAGCTTTAACTTCAGGAGAAAGTTTAATGTCTGTACCACGACCTGCCATGTTGGTAGCTATGGTTACCACACCAGATTTTCCAGCTTCTTCTACAATTTGCGCTTCTTGCTTGTGCATTTTTGCATTCAAAACATTATGCGCAATACCTCTCATTTTCAACATTCTACTCAATAATTCAGAAATTTCAACCGAAGTTGTTCCGATTAAAACTGGTCGTCCTGCGTTAGACAATTGAGTTACATCTTCAATTACAGCATTAAATTTTTCTCGAGTAGTCTTGTATATATAATCTTCTTTGTCTTCTCTCGCCATGGCACGATTAGTTGGAATTTCAACCACATCAAGCTTGTAGATTTGCCAAAGTTCGCCAGCTTCCGTAACAGCAGTTCCTGTCATCCCGGCTAGTTTGCTGTACATTCTGAAATAATTTTGTAAAGTAACCGTTGCAAAGGTTTGTGTTGCTGCTTCAATTTTTACATTTTCTTTAGCTTCAATGGCTTGGTGTAATCCGTCGGAATAACGACGACCATCCATGATACGACCAGTTTGCTCATCAACAATCAAAATTTTATTGTCCATGATTACATATTCTACATCTTTTTCAAAAAGAGAATAAGCTTTCAACAACTGTGTTAACGTATGAATTCGTTCGCTTTTGATAGAAAAATCTTGAAATAATTTTTCTTTTTCTTCAGCTTCTGCATCTTTTTCTAAACTTAATTTCTCAATTCTAGCGATTTCAGTTCCGATATCTGGAAGCACAAAAAAACTGTTATCTGAAGCATCAGACGAAAGAAATTTGATACCGTTATCGGTCAATTCAACTTGATTATTTTTTTCTTCAATTACAAAATACAAGGCCTCATCGATCTTGTGCATTTCGCGATTATTGTCTTGCATATAAGTATTTTCAGTTTTTTGAAGTAATTGCTTTACTCCTTCTTCACTCAAAAATTTAATTAATGCCTTGTTTTTTGGTAAACTTCTATACGCCCTCAAAAGTTGAAAACCACCCTCTTTTGTATTACCTTCTTTGATTAATTTTTTTGCTTCTGATAAAAATCCATTGGCCAATTGACGTTGTAAATTAACAAGATTTTCTACTTTAGGTTTAAGTTCATTAAATTCATGGCGATCACCTTCAGGAACAGGACCAGAAATAATCAACGGCGTTCTCGCATCATCAATCAGAACAGAATCTACCTCATCAACAATGGCGAAATTATGTTTACGCTGCACTAATTCTGCTGGAGAATGGGCCATATTGTCTCTCAAATAATCAAAACCAAATTCGTTATTTGTGCCATAGGTAATATCTGCCTCGTAAGCTTTTCTTCTTTCATCAGAATTAGGTTGGTGGTTGTCGATGCAATCAACAGTCAATCCGTGGAATTCAAAAAGCGGAGCTTTCCAAGTGCTATCTCGTTTTGCTAAATAGTCGTTAACGGTTACTAAATGCACACCATTTCCGGTCAAAGCATTCAAATACAATGGTAATGTTGCCACTAAAGTTTTACCTTCACCTGTTTGCATTTCGGCAACTTTTCCTTCGTGCAGTACCATTCCTCCAATCAATTGAACATCATAATGAATCATGTCCCAAGTGATTTGTTTTCCCGCAGCATTCCACGAATTGGTCCAAATGGCTTCATCTCCTTGTAAAGAAATGTACTCTTTTGTAGCTGAAAGTTGTCTGTCTTTTGGAGTTGCCGTTACTGAAAGTGTGGCATTTTCTTTGAATCTTTTTGCTGTTTCTTTTACAACTGCGAAAGCTTCAGGAAGAATTTCCATCAACGTTTTTTCAGAAATTTCATAAGCTTCATTTTCTAAAACGTCAATATTTGCATAAATATCTTCTTTCTTATCTATGTCTTCTGTAGTTTCAACTTCGATTTTTAAAGCTGCAATTTTCGCATCTTTTTCGGCACGAGAAAGTTTAATTTTTTCTTTGAAAGCAACTGTTTTAGCTCTCAATTCATCGTTTGAAATAGATGACAATGAAGATTCTAAAGCTTTAATTTTATTTAGATAAGGCTGCAATGCCTTTACATCTTTTTGAGATTTATCACCTACAAAGGCTTTAAGTATGCTATTTATGAAACTCATAATGCGTATAATTTCTGTTTATAAATTGTGTAAATTTAATCAAAAAAAAAGCCTCTATTGAGACTTTTTGATTGATTTATTTTTTTTAATATTCATCCTCATTCCAAAGATAATCTTCGTCGGTCGGATAATCTGGCCAAATTTCTTCCATTGACTCATAAATTTCCCCTTCGTCTTCAATTGACTGCAAGTTTTCCACTACTTCTAATGGTGCTCCAGCTCTAATTGCGTAGTCGATAAGTTCATCTTTTGTAGCCGGCCACGGCGCATCACTTAAATAAGATGCTAATTCTAATGTCCAATACATCTGCTATCGATTTTAATATTTATGCAAAAATAAATTTTTTACTGAAAAAGTCAAGTAAAATTTGATTTATTTTCAAAAAAAGGTAAGAACTTATTGATTTGTGCATGTCGATTTAAGATTTCAGAACACAGAATCGAAAAATTAAATCTTAATTTTATTTCTTC
>CALPKO020000059.1 GCA_943324165.2 Bdellovibrio sp. ZAP7
AAAATCACCATTTTAACCGCTATAATTCCGCCGTTAATTATTGTTATTGGCATCACAAATTGCATATTCTTGATTAATAAATACCAACAAGAAATCAAAATCCACCAAAATCAGGCGAAAGCATTACAACGTGTAATTTCAAAAATTGGTGTTTCAACTTTGATGACCAACTTAACAACGGCCGCAGGTTTCGCTACTTTTATGATTACAGGCAACGATTTGTTATTTGAGTTTGGATTGGTGACATCTCTCAATGTAATTACGGTCTATTTGTTGACCTTATTGGTAGTTCCTATTGTTTATAGTTTTATGTCAATTCCGAAAGAAAAACACTTAAATCATTTGAATAAAACGTATATCTCTTCATTGTTGAATTGGGTTGAAAACAAAGTAAAATTCAAAAGGAAGGTAATTTATTCCATTTATGGATTATTGTTAATTATCAGTATTATTGGCATTGCACAGATGAAAGTTTCTGGTAGTTTGATTGGCGAAATGCCTAAATCAGCATCGTTTTTCAAAGATATATTGTTTTATGAAAAAGAGTTTAGCGGCGTGATGCCGTTGGAAATTATGATTGATACAAAACGCAAAAAAGGTGTTTTGAAACTGTCGACCATGAAAAAAATGGACGAATTGCAGGCTACTATTGCTCAAATTCCAGAATTGTCTAAGCCTGTTTCGGTTGTGAATTTAGTAAAATATTCTAAACAAGCTTTTTACAATGGAAATCCAGCTTTTTATGAATTGCCAACCAACCAAGAACAAGCTTTCATATTGTCTTATGCCAAAAATGCCACCAAAAACACCAAAGAAAATTTGATGAAAAGTTATGTTGATTCTACAGGTCAATATGCTAGAATTACGACTTTTATGAAGGACATAGGTACTGAAGAAATGGCAAAAGTAGAAGGGAAATTAAGAAAAAAGATAAATGAAATTTTCCCTAATGACCGTTATGAAGTTACTTTGACAGGAAAAGCTTTGGTTTTTCAAAAAGGAACTTCGTATTTGATAGACAACTTGATTGAATCATTGATTTTTGCCATTTTAATGATTGCAGGATTAATGATGTATCTCTTTAGATCTATAAAAATGGTTTTCGCTTCATTGATAACCAATATTCTACCACTTTGCATCACCTCTGGTTTGATGGGTTATTTTGATATTCCACTCAAACCATCAACCATTTTAGTTTTTAGTATTGCTTTTGGAATTTCGGTGGACAATGCCATTCAGTTCATGGCAAAATACCGTTTGGATTTTATTCAAAACAATGGCAAAATTAAAAAATCTGTTTTTAGTGCTTTGCGTGAAACAGGAATTAGCACTTTTTATACTTCGGTTGTTTTGATTTTTGGATTTGCGATTTTCACTTTGTCAAGTTTTAGCGGAACGATCGCACTTGGTGGATTAATTTCTTGCACACTTCTTTTTGCAATGTTTGCCAATTTGTTGGTTTTGCCTGCCTTAGTATTGACTTTTGAAAAGAAAAAAGCAAAAAAAGAAGATTTGTTGGAAGAATGAGTTTTTTAGTTTTCAGTCTCAGTTTACAGTATTCAGTGGTCAGTTTTTAGTGTTCAGTCACTAATATCAGTAATCATTAATTCAAATTACTCAAAATTTAGTTTGCAAACTGGAAACTTATTTTATTTGTAGTATACTGTGACTGAAAACTGAACACTGCAAACTAAATCACCATCAAATTACAACCACGAATATCGGAATTGTCAAATCGGCCAAGAATTTCGAAAGTATTGTTATCGTATTTTTTTCCTAAATCTTGTGTTGCGATAAATGAGCATGAATTGATATTAGCTAAATCAATCACATTGATTCCGCCAGTTTTTCCGTTTTCGATATAAGTAAGTGCGTCTTCGGTATCTCGGATGTGAATTTGCATCCAATTTGGACACTCAAAAATGCCATTTCCTAAAGAATAAGCTTGCGATAACAATTCGGTCATACCGTATTCTGAATGAATCGCATTAACGCCAAATCCTCTGCAAAGTTGATTGTGTAATTCTTCTCGGATCATTTCTTTGCGTTTGCCTTTCATTCCACCAGTTTCCATTATAATGGTGTTTTTTAGATTGAAATTTTGTTTTTCAATCAGATCTAAAAGTGCAAAAGTAACGCCAATCAAAATTATATTCTTCTCTTCTTGCTCGAGAATAGTTAATTTTTCGATCAAATCCGCGTGGTTATGAAGGTAAAATCCGCTATGTACATTTTTAGAAAGTTGAATTAAATCTTGCACCATATAAATTAAAGAGGAACCTTCTCTTTCTAGGTAGGAGGGAAGTAAAGCCAAAACCACGTAGTTTTCTATATCGCCATAAAATTGTGAAAATCCTTTGCGATAACTTTCTTCGTAAAAAGAAATGTCTGTAACTTGGTGTTTGCTAGTAATCATTCCAGTTGTTCCAGAACTGCTAAAAGTAGTTTCAATTTCATATTGATTTGAAACGACATCATGACTTTTGAAAAATGAAATAGGCAAAAATGGAATTTGATTAATTTTTTTTACATCTCCTTTTTCGACTTTCATCAATTGGCAAAATTGTTGGTAGACCAAATTATTTTCATATTGAAAACGAAAAACTTTCAAAGCCATTTTTTCAAATTGCTTTTGGTTTGAGATAGCAAAAATATCAGTAATAGGAATCAATTTTTTTTTTGCAAAGGTAAGCAATGACATAATTGTTTTTCAAAAAAAAACTCCAACTTTTCAGCTGGAGTTTTATGAAATATTTAAAGTGATAATTATCTAATAACTAATTTTCTTGTTGCAGAATTTCCGTTTTCAATTACTTTAACGATGTAAACACCAGCAGATAATTTTGAAACGTTAACTGCATTACTAGCAGTTGTAGTATTCAATACTTCTTTTCCTAAAACATTATAAATAGAAATGTTTTTATCTCCATTTAATTTTGTGTCAATAAACAAAGTTCCGTTTGTAACTGGATTTGGATAAATGTTTAATCCAGCGATTTCATTAGTTTTAATTCCTAAAGTTGCTGAAGTTACATCTGCCCATGTTGTGCCAATTCTTAATGCATCAATCTGTAAAGAAGGAGTCTCTGTAGCAGTATCTTGTCTAAAGAAAAATCTGTTTACTAAGGTTAAATCTGTTGCGGTATGAGTGTCAGTAATTGTTGGAGTTGGTTCAGCAGCATCTACTACTGGATTAACCCAAAGGCTAACTGCATCATCAGAAAGATTTGCTCCCAACATATATCCAACTACTACAAAATAAGTTGTACCTGTAGTGTAATTATCAGGAGTCCATGTAGTATTTGTAGCAGTTGCGGTTCTAACTTCGATACCTAGATTAAAGGTATTATCGTCTACTCTTTTAGTCCATAATGTACCACCATAAGTTGTTGTACTAGAAGCAAGACCTGCAAAATAACCACCGTTTGGTTCGGTTACACCTGCCATTGAACCTACATTCATTAAAAAAGAATAATAAACCATTCCTGTTGTAACTTCGGTAGTGCTCAAGAAAGTATCAATACCTACTCCAGCAAATGAAACAGAATTTCCAACTTCAGGATATCCTGCATAACTTAAGTTTCCAGAAGTTGCGAGAATATCGTCGCCAGTATTAACGTTTGCCCAACCTGATTGTGTTCCTAATGTCGTGTCTACAGCATAATCAAATGGATTGTAGTACGGTAAGGCCACACCTACAGGTGGTGGAGTACAACTCGGAGAAATTACATTTACGGTTAAGTTACAATCACCCCCTGTTGCTGTAAATACAAGTGCAGTGCCTTCATTTGCTCCAGTAATTGTTATGTTTCCTGTAGCGCTTGTGCTAGGATTATCTCCGCCAACTGTTCCTGCATTTGCACCTAAAGTATAAGTAGCAGTTCCACCTCCAGTAAAAGGGATTGTTGCTGTATAAGTATCTACACCCGCAGTAATAGCGTCACATACTGTAGTTGGTGATCCGAAAAGTAAAGTACATAATGGCGGTGCTATAGCTCCGTTAGATAAAACAATATCGTCTATTCTAATTTGTGCGCTCCCACCAGGATTAGTGAATCTTAAAGACAACGTTGCTGAAGCCTCAATTCCTCCTGATACTGTAACTAATGTCCATGCTGTCCCAGCGTTAGGGGTATATACTATTGGAGTCCAGTTTGTTCCGTCGGTACTTTGCTCCAATATTACTTGACTAGTTGCTGGTGTTACTCCAGTTAAATATCCAAAAGATAGCACCAAATCCGCTGAGTTATAAGCAGAAGTATTCAAACCATCAATTTGCATAAATTTACCAATTGCTGAAGCAACTCCAATATATGCTTGTCCATTACCAGAAGCTCCTAGGTAACCTGAAGACGCTGTGGTTTTTCTTACGTCAGCACTTCCTGTGTAAGTTATTGGTGCAGCATTTTGAAATGTTGCAGGTGCTGTTCCTGTGGTGTAAGCTGGAAATAATGTTGTTCCAGTTGGTGTGCCAAAATCTTCAGAATAAAAAACTTGAGCAAAAGAAGAGAAACAAGAAAACAGAATTAATGATAATGTGTAGATTTTTTTCATTTTAATTTGATTAAAAGTTAAGGTTACAAAGATATAGCTATTTTTTCTTTATCGAAAAAAAACAATGTAAAAGAATTATTAAAATAAAGGAAACAACTATTTGACAATCAATTTTCTAGTGGCAGTTGCCTCTCCTTCTTTAATTTTGATGATGTAAACACCTGGAGAAAGATTAGAAATATTTAATTCTTTGGTAGTTAAAGTGGTTTGAAGTACTTTTTTCCCAAGTACATCAAAAATAAGAATTTCTTTATCTATGGTAGATTTTGAGGTGATATAAATTCTGCCGTTATTAACTGGATTTGGGTAGAAACTCAATCCGTCAATTGCTTGATTAGGTTGTTGCTTTGCATCTTGAGCGAAGCTTCCAAGAGCGCAAAAGCAAATTATCAATAGCGTATAAAAGTATTTTTTTGACATATTTTCTAACTATTTTGTAAAGGTATAAAATTTATTTCAAATAACGTACCAAAAAAAACGTTCCAAATTAAATTGGAACGTTTTTTAGATTATTTTATTTTGTTGAATACTATTTAATCAAATTTTCTCCACCTACAGTTGACCAAACTCCAGTTGTAATTTCTGCTCCAGTTGCAGTTTCACTAGTTGTAAATGTAGCAGCTGGAAAAGTAACTACAATTGCAGCAGTCGCTCCAATTGGAGTAGTCTGCGCTGTGTTTGTTACTTTTACATTAGTTACTTTAATTTTAGAAGTTAACACTTGATTTGTATTAGTAGTAGCATCTTGAATTTTCACAACCGCACCGTTGTAAGTTGTTCCAGCTTCTGTGTATGTACCATATCCATCAATCACGATGTTGTCGAAATCGCCATTACCTTCTTTTTTGAATTGAAAAGCATCAACTTGAATGTCTCCAGCTAATTCTGGTATAGTTCCAGCAGCTCTTTTCAAAGTAATTTTTGTAATTTTTGGATAAAAAGTATTGTTGTTTCCAGAAGATTCAATTTCAACGCCAAAGTTTCCTTTCACTGCTTGATAAGCATACCAATTAGAATTCAATTGTCCACTCCATCCGTCTTGCCAGTCAAACGCATCGTCGCTATTTCCGAAAGAAATCAGGTTGGTAGCGCTAACAGTTCCTCCATAAAATTCAAATCCATCATCTGCACCTTTATACGAAACTAAGTGGTCTAAAGTTGTTCCTGAACCAACTGAATAGAAAGAAAATCCATTTAATTCTTTTGTTCCATCAGCTAATTTCGATCCAGCATATTCGATTCTTACATAAGTCAAAGAACCTCCATTGTGGGCTGCATTTGTTCCTCCATAAGGCAACGCGTTTCCGTCTTCTGAAGTTGAAGTTGTATTTCCGTTTATAGCTTTGATTGGAGCATCACCATACATGATAATTCCTCCCCAAGAACCAGCAATCGCAGATTTTTCAGTAAAAACTACTGGTTTTGCTGCTGTTCCGTTGATGATTAGTTTTCCACCGTTTAAAACAACAAGTGCATTATCGCCAGTTGTTTTATCTGCCGTAATTGTAGATCCTGCGTCGAAAGTAATAGTTACGCCAGAATTGATTTTCACAATCCCTTTAAGGGTATAATTTCCATAAGCAAAAGTTTTACTTTCTGCAAGTATTCCAGTAATTTCTCCTGTTGCAGCCGGAAGTTCTGTAACATTAACCGTTCTTGTTGTAGATGAACCTTTCAGTGTGTAGGTAATTACTGAAGAACCAACTGAAACTCCCGTTATTACGCCAGTTGTTCCATCAACTGTTGCGATTGCTGGTGAAGCGCTAACAAACACTCCTCCAGTTGTTGTGCTTGAAAAAGTAGTTGTTTGGCCCACAACGATACTTTCGTTTCCAGTTAATGGAGCAACTACAAATACTGTTTCTTCATCGCTACTGCATGACGAAAATAAAAGTCCTAAAGAAAATACGAATGCTAAAATTTTTGTTTTCATAATTTTTTTTATTGTGTTATTTAATTTTTGACAAATGTATGAGTGCATTGCTTCTTTAATGTTAAGTAATTATTACAATATGGTTACTTAACTACCTATTTGTATTATATTATAATTAAGACAAAATGCAAAAACCCTAAATCAATAGGGCTTTTTGTTAAAGTGATTTTTAATTTTTTTTAGAAAGTATAACCTAAAGTAAAAGAAAAACTCTTTCCTCTTCTGTATTCGCCTATTAATGGGTCGTCATTTAAAGAAGCATTTCCGTTTGAACCTTGCACAGTTTGTCTTTTTGGGTCTAAAAGGTTATCGGCTGAAAATTTCAAATCAATGTGTTTCGAAACTTTGCTGCTCCAAACAAAATCCAATTGATTAACTGGTTTTTCATAAATATGATCAAGTCCGTTGGTTCCGATGGCATAAATTCTCTTTCCAAATACACTGTAAACCAAAGACGCGGTGTTTGTCCAATTTTTGTTGAATTCAAATTGGTATTTCAAATCCGAATTAATCAACCATTTTGATGCTCCTTGTAAATTTCTCTTCTTGTGCGTTTCGATTGAAGTTGTTATACTTCCGTCAGGATTTTTAGTAAAATCTTTCACTTCTACTTTTGTATCCATTAAAGAAGTGTTGAATCCCAGAGAAAAATCACTTAATTTATTATTGATTCTTGCCAAATCTAAAATAAATTCTATTTCAGCACCAATTAAAGTCGCATTGTCAGAATTCATGTAAGTAGTAATCGTCGAATTTGCAGCATTTGCTGTAAAAGTCCTTTCGATTGGATTTTTAATCTTCTTCCCAAACAACCCTATTGCAAAAGTTTCTTTTGCAGTTGGAAAAAATTCGTATTTTAAATCTACATTGTAATTATCAC
>CALPKO020000060.1 GCA_943324165.2 Bdellovibrio sp. ZAP7
GCTTTTAATGGCAGGGATATCTATTCTTCAATTCAAAACTGAAGCGAAAAATTATCATCAAGAGCGATTAGAACGAAAAGAAAATGCCATCAAAGAACACATCAATTATATTCTTTCAACTACAACTTATCCGCTTACCACAGACAATTTACCTTTAATTTTTAAAGATAAAATCCACGAATTAGCCGACATTCATAGCCTTCAAATCAACATTTATAGCTTAAAAGGTAAATTGCTAAAATCTTCGAAAGCTTCCTTTTCTATCGATACGCCAGCACCGCCAATTCCGGATTATATGCTAAAATTAGTTCAATCTTCTATAGAAAAAAGATATGTTGATGTCAAAACCATCGATGACAAAAAATACCGTTCATCGTTTAGCGTAATTAAAGATTTAAAATTCAAACCACTCGGGATTTTGAGTTTGCCATACATTGAAGACGATGGTTTTTATGACCGAGAATTAAGAAACTTCTTATTTCGACTTGGGCAGGTTTATGCTTTTATGCTATTAATTGCATTTGCGTTGGCTTATTTTCTTTCCAGCTATGTAACTAAATCTTTAAAAGCGATTTCTGACAAAATTACTGAAACAAGTTTGAACCAAAAAAACGAAAAAATCGAATCCGACGATAGCAACAAAGAAATCAACTTGTTGATTAATGCATACAACGGAATGGTCGATAAATTAGAAGAAAGTGCTGTAAAATTAGCTCAATCCGAACGTGAACAAGCTTGGAGAGACATGGCAAAACAAGTAGCACATGAAATAAAAAATCCATTAACGCCAATGCGATTAACGGTGCAGTCTTTTCAGAGAAAATTTGATGTGAATGATCTTGAAATTCAACAAAAAATGAAAGATTACTCTGAAACTTTAATTCAACAAATTGACACCATGAGTGCTGTGGCTTCTGCGTTTTCAAACTTTGCATCAATGCCAGCACAACAAAATGAAACCTTAAATGTAGTGGATATTGTGGATTTGGCTTTGGATATTTTTAACGAAGATTATATTGTTTTTGAAAGTGAAGAAAAAGAAATTATCACCAAAATAGACCGTACACAATTGATTAGAATCATAACTAATTTAGTCAAAAACGCGATTCAATCAATTCCTGAAAATCAATTAAAAAAGTCGATAATTGTTACGGTTAAGTTAAAGAAAAACAATGTGCTAATTAAAGTAAAAGACAACGGAATTGGCATTGAACCCGAAAATGTCGAACGCATTTTTGAACCGAAGTTCACCACAAAAACGAGCGGAATGGGACTTGGTTTAGGAATTATTAAGAATATTATTGAAAACTACAAAGGAACAATTACTTTTGAAAGCGAATATAAAAAAGGCGCCACCTTTACCGTATCGCTTCCTATAATCGGAAAATAAAAACATAAAAGATGAACTACGAAAACATAATATCTTCTTCGGAAAACGGAATTGCAACCGTAACAATTAACCGGCCAACAAAGCTAAATGCTTTAAATAAAGTAACGATTCAAGAACTACATCATTGCTTTAATGTTTTAGAATTGAATGCTGAAATTAAAGTAATAATCTTAACTGGAAGTGGAGAAAAAGCTTTTGTTGCTGGCGCAGATATCTCAGAATTTGCTCATTTTTCAGTTGAAGAAGGAGCGGAATTGGCAGCTCAAGGACAAGAATTATTATTCGATTTTATAGAAAATTTAAAAAAACCCGTTATTGCAGCCGTTAACGGTTTTGCGCTTGGTGGCGGATTAGAATTAGCAATGTCGTGCCATTTTCGAGTGGCTTCAGCAAACGCTAAAATGGGTTTGCCCGAAACTTCTTTAGGTGTAATTCCAGGTTATGGCGGAACGCAACGCTTGCCACAATTGGTCGGAAAAGGAAAAGCCATGGAAATGATTCTTACGGCAGGAATGCTCACTGCAGAAGAAGCAAAACAATATAATTTAGTAAATTATGTAGTTCCTCAAAATGAACTTATAGATTTTTGTATTGGAATTGCACAAAAAATAATGAAAAATTCTCCCGCTGCGATTGGTCAAGCCATAAAAGCAATTAATGCTAATTTTAAAGAAGGTGTTGATGGTTATAAAACCGAAATAAAAGCTTTCGGCAAATGTTTTGGAACAGCAGATTTTAAAGAAGGAACATCTGCATTTTTAGAAAAAAGGAAAGCAGAATTTATCGGCAAATAATGGCTTTTAGTAAGTCCTAATATCATTTTATTATACTTTTTTGATATTGTAATATCATTTTATTATACTTTTTTGATATTGTAATATCATTTTGTTATATATTTGCATTGTAATTAATGTCAAATGATACATCGGATTCAACAAAAAGAGATGGACGACTTCCTTTTTAAAGGGAAAGCCATCTTGATCTTTGGCGCAAGACAAGTCGGAAAAACCTCGTTGATAAAATCTACCATCAAAGGAAAAACTTTTTTATGGCTCAATGGCGACGAGCCAGACACGCAAACTTTGTTAGAAAATATTACCAGCGATAGGTTAAAAGCATTAGTTGGGGATCATAAAATTTTGGTAATCGACGAGGCTCAAATGATTCACAATATAGGTTTATTGATCAAAAGAATGGTTGATAATTATCCCGAAATTCAAGTAATTGCCTCTGGAAGTAGTGCTTTTGAATTGGCTGATAAAACCAAAGAATCTATGATGGGAAGAAAATTTGAAACCCAACTTTTTCCTTTAAGTTATGCCGAAATGGTCAACCACACTAATTTCGTTGAAGCAACACGACTGGTTCCTCATCGGTTGGTTTATGGATATTATCCGGAAGTAATAATGAATCCTGGGAAAGAAGAACGCATTCTCAACGATTTATCAGATGGTTTTCTTTACAAAGACATTTTAAATTTAGATGGAATTAAGAAATCATCCACTTTACAAAAATTAGTTCAAATGTTGGCTTACAGAATTGGCTCCGAAATTAGTTATAGTTCGCTGTCGAATGATTTAGGAATAAACCGCTTAACCGTAGAGAAATACATCGATATTCTCGAAAAAAACTTCATCGTTTTTAGTTTAAATGCATTTAGCAAAAACCAAGACAACGAAATTAAAAAAGGCAAAAAGGTTTATTTTTGGGACAATGGTTTGCGCAATCGCATCATTAAAAACTTTAATCCTACAGAATTGCGAGATGACGTTGGTGCTTTGTGGGAGAATTTTATCATCAGTGAAATGAAAAAGAAAATTGCCCACAATCGTTCCTACAAAGAAACTTTCTTCTGGCGCAACACCCAACAAGCTGAAATTGATTATATTGAAATCAAGAATGAACAAATTGATGCTTTTGAAATTAAATACAATTCCAATCAAAAAGTGAAATTTACAAAATCATTCACCGACAAATACCATCCAAAATCAACAAACGTAATTCACAAAGAAAATTTTTGGGATTTCTTGCTGTAAATTATCCTTGAAAATCGTTGTCGTCGCCACCTTCCCGTTTTGGTCTATCTCGATCGCTTTTCTTTTTGTTGAATCTGTAAGTAAATGAAATATTGATTTGACGCATTCTCCATTGCATTTCGCTGTAAGAATTAAGCTGCGGTAAATTGGTTTGGGTAATTCTTTTTCGAGAATTAAAAACGTCTTGAACATTTAAAGCTACTGTTCCTTTGTCTTTCAAAATGTCTTTGCTAAAACCTAAATTCGCACCATAAACTCCTAAACTTTTTCCTTGTGCGTTGTTTTGTGGGCCATTATAAGTCATGATTGTTTGCCAATCAATTTTGTACGGCAAAGTTACTTTTGATGTTAATCTTGTAAACCAAGAATAGGCAGTATTATCAAAATTTTGAGTAATTACAATTTTATCAGCATTTGTATAAACAAAATCTCCGTTAGTTTGATTCCTAAAAAAGTTGAAATTTGAATTTAATTTCCACCATTTATAGGGCGAATAATTCAGCGTAAACTCAAAACCAAAACGGTACTCTGTCGCCAAATTGATTGGCGTCGTAATAATCACAGGAGTTTTAACATCGAGTTGATCTACAATGGTAATAACATTTCCGTTGGCATCAAAAATATCTGCACCACCAACAGCTGTGTAAACAAAAGCGCCGGATTCACGTCGAACATACTGAAACGAATCCGTGGTTTTATTAAAATAAGTTGAAGTATTTAAAGTTAATTTATCCCATTTTTTTAGAAATCCAAAATCTACTGCATCGGTCATCGCAGGATTTAATTGCGGATTTCCTTGAAACACATTTATGTTACTAGAATAATTTGAAAACGGATTGATTTGTCGTCCTCGTGGTCTAGAAATTCTACGGCTGTAGCTTAAAGAAGCACTTGTTTGTTTTGAAAATTCATAGGTAAAAAACGCACTTGGGAAAAAATTGTTATATCGCCTTTTATTAAAATCGCTTGTTGTAAGTAAATTAATATCAATATTAGAATCTTCCCAACGCAGGCCAAAAAGGAATGAAAAATTACCAACTTTTGTGCCCAATTGCGAATAAAGCGCATTTACTTTTTCTTTGTATTGAAGTGTGTTCGTAAAATCTTCATAAGGCGAATATGCTCCGGTAGGACTTACGCTACCGACTTGGTATGCAGTGGTAAGGTTAATGAAATCTCCTTTATAACCGGCTTCAAATTGGCTTGATTTTCCAAAAGGTAAAACATAATCTGATTGAATAATACTTCTGCCCTGCTTTTGATCGTTTATTGTTTTTTCATTAATAATGTCGGTTATAAAACCCTTTTCATATTCTTTATTTGATGAAAACGAAGCATCTATAGAAAATTTATGTCCTTCTTTTTTAAATTTTTTGACAAAATTAGAATTGTATTCTGCATTTTCACTTTGGCTGTTTTGTAGGTTGTAACGGTAATTTGTTGATTGGAATACGTTGTTGGCATCATAATTCGAATATAAAACCGTTTCCGGATTATCGCCGCCATTTTTCCTGTATGTAAATCCGTTGGTCCAAGTAGTAGATTGGTTTAAAAATAAATCTATTCCAAAATTTCCGTTATAACCTTCACTAATTCTATCATTATTTCGTCGTTCATAGATATAGTTTCTTACCGTGCCGTCAGCATTTAAATATTCCGTATCGTATAACATTCTTCCTGGATTATTTCTATAATTGTAACCATTTGTAGTAAAAATATTGAATTTTTCTGATTTATAATTCAAATTTCCAGAAGCTCCATAATTTTCTGGGTTTCCAGTAGACAAAATAAAAGTGCCATTTAATCCTTGGTTTTTTCCTTTTTTAAGTATGATATTCAACAAACCACCACCACCTTCAGAGTCGTAGCGGGCGGATGGATTGGTAACAACCTCTACTTTATCAATGGCGTCTGCGGGAATTTGGCGCAACGCCTCAGCAATATTAATAGCGTTTGATGGTTTTCCGTCTATCAAAATCCTTACGTCAGCGTTTCCGCGGAGACTAACTGCACCATCAGCATCAACACTTACGGACGGAATATTATCTAAAACATCACTCACTGTGCCACCTTTCACCATAATATCGTTGCCGACATTATAAACTTTTTTGTCTAATTTTATTTCTACAGTAGTTTTTTCGTTTCTTATGACAATTTCATTCAGTTGTGTAACATCTGCAGAAAGCGAAATTATTCCCAAATTCAGCGCTGTTTGAATATTTTTTTGTTTTATTTCCATTGGTTTGTAAGAAATAAATTCAATTTTTATATCATATATACCTGGATTTACCGCAAATTCAAATTCTCCTTTGTTGTTTGTGATTCCGCCTGTAATATCTGAAGATTGAGCAACATTTTGGAGCGTAATTGTGGTGTATTCTAATGGTTGATTAGTAACTTTGTCTATAACTTTTCCCGAAACTTTTACTTTATTAGATTTTGAATTTTCTTGCGCAAAATTTATTGTCGTAACCAACAAAATTACAGCCAATAATATTCTTTTTAGGCTTTTCATGTTTAATAATTTTTTGCAAAGATAAAGTTTCAATATGCCTTGACTCACAAAGGATTGTTAAAAGGGCTATTTCTGTAAGCATAAAACGATTTTGAAGAATTTATATTTATTAAAGAAATAAAGCTAAATTGCTCGTATAATTTTAAATTCATAAAATATAAAATGTTCATTGCTCAATCTATAAAACCCAACAACGATTTCTGGAAATATATTTTAGGTTCATTCACTATAATTATGTTCACTTTTGTCGGACAGCTTCCAATTTTGGCGGCTGTTATATCGAAAAAACTAAGTGAAAATAAATTTTTTGAAGATGCGTTACAAAGCTCCTCTAAAGATTTGATGACTACTTTAGACCTTAATTTAACTTTGTTTTTATTGCTTTTATCATTTGTTTTCTCAATGATTGGGATTTGGTTTGTGGTTAAATATTTTCATCAGCAGAACCTACTTTCTGTCACCACTTCTAGAAAAAAAGTAGATTGGAACCGGATTTTATTTTCATTTTCACTTTGGGCGGTTTTTGGAATTTTGTCAACCGCGCTAGATTATTATAATGCTCCAGAACATTATGTTTACAATTTTAAATTGGTTCCGTTCTTAATTTTATTTGTAATTGCTACATTAATGATTCCGATTCAAACCAGTGTCGAAGAATATGTTTTTCGAGGTTATTTGATGCAAGGTTTCGCCGTTTTATCAAAAAACAAGTGGTTTCCGCTGTTAATGACGGCCGTTATTTTTGGAAGTTTGCATTTATCCAACCCTGAAGTTATTAAATTAGGTCCGATATTGTTGGTTTATTATATTGGAACAGGATTATTTTTAGGCATATTGACTTTGATGGATGACGGAATGGAACTAAGCTTGGGTTTTCATGCTGCCAATAATCTGGTTGGCGCATTATTAGTCACGTCAGATTGGTCGGTGTTTCAAACCAATTCCATATTAAAAGACATTTCAACACCTTCTGCAGGGTATGAAGTAATTTTACCTGTTTTTTTAATTTTTCCAATTCTTTTGTATATCTTTAGTAAAAAGTACAATTGGACCAATTGGAAAGAAAAATTAACAGGGAATATTGAAATTAACAATCAAATAAAAAACTAATACAATGACTAATTTGACCTATAAAAACGTTCATAATCGCTTTAAATTAAACGGTTTTAACTTTGATAAAGAAGATTTGTGCAGGGTCGCTTATAGCTTTATCAAAGAAGGCGAAGATTTTGAAAAACCTGTAGGTAATTTTTTATTAGATTGGTTCGATGAAAAAGATTTTATCGAAATGCATACTTCTGGAAGCACTGGCATTCCCAAAATAATTCGTGTAAAAAAACAAGCGATGGTCAATTCTGCTATTGCCACTGGCGATTACTTTGAACTTAATCC